>JAJTFR010000029.1 GCA_021298455.1 Sphingomonadales bacterium
TGTCGCAGCGCCGCAACGCAACGGTTCGCGCCTATCTTGAATCGAAGGGTGTCCCCGGTGGCGTAATCGCAACTGAAGCATTCGGCGAGTCGAAGCCGCTTGTTGATACCGCTGACGGTGTCCGCGAAGCGCAGAACCGCCGCGTTGAAGTGACCTACGGCCCGGGTTCGGGAATGTAATCACTTCACCTTGAGTGAATAAGGAAGGGGCCGGCTTTGCCGGCCCTTTTTTTATCTGCAGATGAAGCGATGCCGCTGTTATGATCCGTCTGCGCGCAATGGTCTGCCAGTTATTTTCCCGTGGCTGCATCCAGAAGCTTGTTTTCCAATGTCTTCAGCCGAGCCTTGTTTTCGATCTTACCGCCGAAAAGGTCAGTGATATAAAATGTATCCACCGCACGTTCGCCATAAGTCGCAATATGTGCGCTGTGCAGCGTCACCTTTGACTGGAAAAGTGCGAGCGCGAGATTGTTGAGCAGTGCCGGCCGGTCGCCCGCCGACACTTCGATCACCGTAAAACGGTTCGATGCGCGATTATCGATCAGCACTGACGGGGCGATCTCAAACGCCTCCGCACGCCGTAACGCTATCGGTTTCGCCATAAGACGGGGTGTTAGCTTATCCTTGTTGGCCAGTGCGTCGCCGATTGAATGGCGCAGCCTTTCAATCTGGCTTGCCTCCTGGAATGGCCGCCCCAAGGGATCCTGAACAAGGAAATTATCGACCGCGAGGCCATCGGTACTTGTATGAATGCGCGCGTCAATAATGCTGCCCCCTGCCAGATGAATCGCTCCCGCAATTCGGTAGAAGAGGCCTGGATGGTCTGCAGCTAGCACCGTTATCAGGGTTGCGCCGCGCTCAGGGTAATAGCAGGCATCAATCGCCAGCTGTTCGCTGTCATTGGAGAGCAGCAACCGCATATTGCGCTCGATGATATCATCCGGTTCAGCAATCCAATAAGCCTCTGGCATTCTGCGCGCCAACTTGTTGAACCGTTCATCAGAGAGCTGCAAGGCAGATCGGAGAGCAGCTTTTTTCGCATTGATCCGCTCTTCCCGGCCGCGCTGCTTGTGTCCCAGACGGAGGACTTCCTCGGTTGCCTCGAATAGGTCGGACAACAGCTGCCGTTTCCAGCTGTTCCAGACGCCTGGACCTACGGCGCGGATATCGACCACGGTTAAGACGAAGCTGATGTCACCGTCTGCGCGAAATCCAATATGGTCTTAAAGTCCGAAAGGTCGCGCTTGAATGCCGTGGCAGACATCAGCAGATGATGGCGCACTAGCCAAGCGACAGTATCGGTTTCCGCAGATGTCAGGCCGAACCGCGGACAAAGCTGTCGCGCGATATCCGCACCCAGAATACTGTGATCGCCGCCTCGCCCCTTTGCGATGTCGTGTAGAAGCACTGCTGCATATAGGACCCGTCTGCTGACAATCTGTTTGAATATGGCCGTCGACAGCGGGTGATCGGCTTTATGGTCACCGCGCTCGATTTCCGCGAGTAAGCCGATGGCGCGGATCGAATGTTCATCCACCGTATAGTGATGATACATGTCGAATTGCATCTGCGCCACGACCCTACCGAAATCGGGGACAAAGGCACCAAATACCGTGGCTTCGTTCATCCACCGCAGGACAGCTTCAGGGTTGCGCGGCGACGTCAGAATATCGAGAAAAAGCTGATTGGCCCGTTCGCTATTGCGTACTTTGAGTCCGATTAGCCGGGCATCGCGGCGGGCAATACGCATCGCCTGCGGGTGGATTTCTAACGAATATTGATCGGCGAGATGAAACAGTTCGATCAGTCGAACCGGGTCATCCTGAAAAAACGCGTCATCCGGCAACGCAAGACGTCCGCGTTCCAGAACGAAACCGTTTAGCTTCCGCGGCCGGCGCGAGAAAGATGGGACAAAACGCCTACCCCTGCGAGCGAGCGTCTCGTCAAGATGCGCAAGGAAAAGTCCGGTTAGATCGCCAACCGTTTTCGCATTCAGGAAATAGAGCTGCATAAAGCGCTCAACAGCGGAGCGGCCCTTTCGCGACGCGAAGCGCATACGTTCAGCCACTTCGCGCTGCAGATCAAAGGTCAGCCGGTCTTCGGCGCGCCCGGCGATATCGTGCATTTGACAGCGAACTGACCAGAGGAAATTTTCCGCCTTTTCAAATTTCCGATATTCCGCCGCGGTCAGCAGACCGACGTCGACCAATGCGGCCGGGGAACGGACCCGGTGTACATATTTACCAATCCAGTAAAGCGTATGCAGATCGCGTAATCCGCCTTTTCCGTCCTTGATATTGGGTTCGACGACATAGCGGCTGTCACCCATCTTTTTGTGCCTTAGGTCGCGCTCGACCATTTTCTTGGCTACGAAGTCGGCACCCGTCTTCGCGGCGACCTCGTTCCAGAACCGCGCGGCGGCTTCCTCATATACATCGCGGTCGCCCCACACGAAGCGACCCTCCAAAAGCGATGTCCGGATTGTGAGATCCTCGAGCGCCATTTTGACGGTCTCGTCGATGGATCGGCTTGATTGGCCAACCTTCAGGCCCAAATCCCAAAGCAGATAGAGAATGGCTTCGACGACCTGTTCCGACCATGGTGTGCGTTTGTACGGCGTCACGAAAGCAATGTCGACGTCGCTATGCGGAGCCATCTCCCCGCGTCCATAACCACCAACAGCCACCACAGCGATGCGTTCCGCCGCAGAGGGATTTGCCACAGGATATGCAATCTTCGTTGCATAATCAAAGGCAAGGCGGACGATCTGGTCGATCAAAAATGCCTGATCGCGCGCGCAGCTGCGCCCCTGCGAAGGCTTTTCAATCAAGCGCCTTCCAATTTCTGCGCGGCCCCTGCGCAGGGCATCTTGCAGTAATTCCAGAAATCGGGGGCGGCGCTCTGCTTCAGGGGCCGCAGCAATTGCATGGGTAACGGTTTCGGCCAACAAGTTGCGGTCGATAATGTCGCGCTGACGCACTTTGATACCGGCCGAAGCGTTCATGGGTTGCCATCTAGTCGATGGCAACCCGTTGCGAAAGGTTCAATATTCAAGCTCTTTCGCTTTCGCGTTATATTCCCTGCGCAATGTCACGCGGTCGATCTTTTGCGTTCCAAGCCTCGGCAGCGGTTCGTGTACACGCCAGAAATGGACCGGTACTTTGAACGGCGCGAGTTTCGCTTGCAGAAATGCTTTCAGTTCGTCGGGTGAAAGGTCCATTCCCGTTTTGGTGAAATAGACCAATCCCGGCACCTCGCCATAACGGTCGTCGGCAATGCCGAACACTGAGAGTTCGGCAATCGCAGCATGTTCGTAGGCTGCTGCTTCGACTTCAGGGCAGCTGATGTTTTCGCCGCCACGGATGATGATGTCCTTCTTGCGGTCGACGATATACAGGTAGCCGTCCTCGTCCAGATAGCCGATGTCCCCCGTGCGAAAGTAGCCATCGGATGTAAAGGCCGCCGTAGTCGCTGCCTCATTTTCCCAATAACCATTGAAGTTTGCGATGGTGCGAAGGCAAACCTCGCCTCGTTCACCCTGCGGCATCTTGTTACCGGCATCGTCAAGAATTGCCAGATCGACAAGAGGTTTGGTTGCCGGGCCGGTGCTGTCGGGCTTGGCAAGATAGTTTTCGGTGAAGTTGCCGCAGCCCACACCGTTCGTCTCGGTAAGGCCATAGCCTAGCAGCGGGAAGCTCCACTCCATCTCTTGCTTGATCCGCTTCACATGCTCGACGGGGCGCGGCGCGCCGGCGGCGGCAAATGCGGTGCAAGAGGTCAGGTCATATTTCAACCGGTTCGGATGGGTCGCGATTTCGATACTCATCAAAGGCACGCCGACAAAATAGGTGATTTTTTCCTTTTCTATGAGTTGCATGGCATGTTCCGCATCCCATTTGGGCATCATCACTAGCTTGCGGCCGATAACGAAGCTTTGCAGCAACACGGGTACAGCTGCAGTAACGTGGAAGAGTGGTACGTTAAGCAGCGTGGATGGCTGCATCGTCGGGCCGTTGCCCATCGCAGTCATGATTTCAAAAAAGACGAGCGTCTGGCCCACATAGCTCATTGCGCCTTGAACAACGGCACGATGATCGGACCATGCGCCCTTGGACTGACCGGTAGAGCCCGACGTGTAGAGGATGGTCGCAGCGTCGAGTGGATCAAGCGCCGACAATTCGGTATTCGCATCGCCGCCTTTTTCCATCAGCACTGAAAGCCCTTCAAGCGGCAGCTTGTCATGCTCGAACAGCAGCAGTTCTGCGCCGCCAATGTCCTCGCCTTCAAGACGAGCGGCGCGTTGCGCATCGGTGAGCACATAACGGCATCCGACCATACGGATGCCTTCCGCCAGTTCCCCACCTTGCCACCATCCGTTGAGAAGCGTCGCAACGCCGCCCGCCATGATTACGGCCATATAGGCGATGATCCAATTGGCTGAATTACGGGCTGCTATGCCGACCCTGTCGCCTACCTGCAGGCCATGGCCTTGAACCAGGCCGCCGGCTAACGCGCGCGCTGCGCTATGGCTTTCGGCAAAAGTCAGGCGAATATCGCCATCGACCAGAAATTCCTTGTCGGCGTTCAATGCGCAGAACATTTGAAAATAGTCACGCAGATTGGCCGGGGCTTTTGCAAGCATGGGCAATTGCTGACCGAATTTTTCGGCATGGGTAACCGACAAGGGGCCATCATTCTCCATCAGCCGCGCTACGGTGGCATCAATGGCTTGGTCTAGGGCAGTGGGCATGTCAGACTCTCCTTTATTCTTTTTTATGCCGCCTATGTGGCTATATAGGGACGCAAATCCAAGAGGGGATATATCTTGATAATTGCATCTGTCGCCGCGTCTGCAGGCGAATATCTTCGCTATACCGATCTGGGCATTGGCCCGGTGGCGCTCGACATCGGTTTTTTTCAGATAAAATGGTATTCGCTGGGGTATCTCTTCGGCATCCTTCTGGGTTACTGGCTGTTGTTGAAGCTGATCCGCAAGCCTGGTTCGCCGATGTCGCGCCAGCATGCCGATGATATGATCCTCTACGCAACGCTCGGAATCATCCTAGGCGGGCGGCTCGGATATGTGCTTTTTTACCAGCCCGGAATGCTGGCAACACCGCTGGAGGTGTTGAAGCTATGGGAAGGTGGCATGTCGTTGCACGGCGGTACGCTCGGTACGCTGTTTGCCATCTGGTTGATGGCGCGCGCGAACAACCTCTCCTTCCTGCGCGTGTGCGATTATATCGCATGCTGCGTTCCTTTCGGGCTGTTCTTGGTGCGCCTAGCGAACTTCGCCAACAGCGAATTGTGGGGCCGTCCTACCGACGTCAGTTGGGGGATGATCTTCCCCAATGGCGGCGATGTGGCGCGCCATCCGAGCCAGCTTTATGAAGCAGGTGCCGAAGGACTGCTAATGGCGATCATTTTGTGGTTCATGTTCTGGAAGACTGACGCACGTTACAAGCCGGGCCTACTTTTCGGGTCTGCAGCGCTCATTTACGGTGTCTCCCGCTTCGTAATCGAGTATTTCCGCGAACCTGATGCCCATCTGCAACATTTGGTTGAACAAACCGGGCTTAGCATGGGTCAGTACCTGACCATGCCGATGATCATTGTCGGTCTTTATCTGGTGTTGACTGCTGCCGGTCGGCGGCAACGGGTTGAGCCTGTTGCCGGACCGAACAGTGTCGTCTGAAACCAACCATCTGGCAGCGCAATTGGCTCGCCAGATTGAAAGTGGCGGCCCGATCAGTGTGCAGGAATTCATGCGTGTCGCCAACGCCGCTTATTATGGCCGGGGCGATGTGTTCGGCGCGCAAGGCGATTTCATCACTGCGCCCGAGATCAGCCAGATGTTTGGCGAACTGGTTGGACTATGGCTTGCTGATATCTGGTTGCGCTGGGGCAAGCCGGGCCGGGCCTATTATGTCGAACTTGGCCCGGGGCGAGGGACGCTAGCGGCCGATGCCCTGCGGACAACGCGCACATTCGGTTTTGAGCCTTCGCCGGTTTTTGTCGAGCAGAGCGCTGCGCTGCGCGCGCTGCAGTCCGAAAAGATAGCCGGTGTCGAATTTGCACCCTCGCTCGATGACCTTCCAGAGGACGGCCCGCTCTTTATTGTCGCCAATGAATTTTTCGATGCGTTGCCGGTGCAACAACTGGTTTGCACACATGCCGGATGGCGTGAGCGGGTAGTCATCCGCGACCGGGGAGAGAGGTTTGCGGCAGTGCCCGGTTCCCAGCCGATGGATCATTTGGGGCCTCCCGATTTCCGCAATACCTCCAGCCCGAGCATCTATGAAACCTGCCCTGACGCCGGTGGGATCATGTATGAGCTGTCGGGCCGATTGGCGGTACAGGGCGGAGCCATGCTGGTAGTCGATTATGGCTATAGTTTGCCGGGACTGGGAGACACGCTTCAGGCGGTCAAAAGCCACAAATTTGCCGATCCGTTCGAAAATCCGGGCGAGCATGATCTGACCGCGCATGTCAATTTTCTCGAGCTCGCCAACATTGCTAGGATACGCGGGCTTCGTGTTAGCGGTCCTGTACAGCAGGGCGAGTGGTTGGTGTCACTGGGTATTGATGCGCGCACTGCGGCATTAGCCAGATCCGTTCCTGATCGGGAAGAAGAGTTGCGGGCCGCGCGGCACCGGCTTGTCGACTCATCGGAAATGGGCGGTTTGTTTAAGGTGCTCGCCGTCTCGTCTGCAGAAAGCCCGCCACCAGCGGGCTTTGCGCCGTCAAAGGTTGTCAGTTAGCGATTACCCAGTCGGCAATTTCCAGCGCAAGCTGGTTTGCGGCTTGGTTCAATGCAACCCCTGCGTTACGGGCATCGACCTTGGTGACCGGAACGCGCACTTCAAAACGTCGCTTGATGATCGGGGTTCCTCTGCTCGAGCGAACTGCGTCGAAGCTTGCTACTGCCTCCATCGTTGCAGCATCAATTCCGAACTCCAAAAGCTGCCCGGACAGAGAACTGTCGGCGCGGCCTGCAGATTCGTTTTCGGTCAATATCAATCGAGGGCTGCGGGCGGACAGCGTTTCCGTGACGAGCTGTTGTATCAAAACGGTGGGTTTGTCAGACCAGATTGCGTCTTTCAGGTAGGCGATGTTGCTGACATCGACTTGAACGGCAACCCGATTGGTATCAAGCTTTCTTGGCGCTTCCGGCGCCATGATGACCAGCGCATCTTTCACTTCGCCGCTTTTCACGTTGCCGGTGGAAACGACGGAATCGGCTTTCAGCACCAGCATTGTTGGCGGCGCGTCAGTCCCGAAGCTGACACAACCCGAAAGCAGCACAAGGGGAGCAACCAACATTGCCTTTCGGATCAACGCAAAACCCATTGTCTGTCCGGTCATCATTTGCTTCTCCCCGGTTCATAGTCCGGAAGTTTCGGGGTTGAAATCAATCCCCCCACGCCTTGCTGATCCAACCGGTCGGTAACCGACTGCAGTGATGTCGAGAGTCGCCGCAAATCGCGCGCCAATTGGTTGATTTCCGGAAGCGTCTGGGCGTTCAGCGTTTCGAGTGCAGGGCTGGCGCTGTTGAGTGAGGTTTCCAGTGCAGTGAGGCTGCCATTGGCGGAGCGCAGCGTCTTGCGCAATTCGGTCAACATCGGGCGACCTTCGCTATCGAGCAGGCTGTTTGCGTTAGCGGACAATGCGCTCAGTTGTTCAGCGGCCTGACCCGCCTTGGCGAGGGTCGCTCGCGATTCTACAATCGCTGCCTGAAGATCTGGCGCCTGCATCGCTAGCGATCCAGATAGCGATTCGACATTGTTCAAGATCTGCTCGATCGATTGCTGATTTTTGTCAGACAGCACAGTGTTGAGGCGTTCCGTGAGTGTCGACAGCCTTTCGATCAACAGCGGAGCATTGTTCAATAACTCGCCCAACGGGCCAGGCTTTGTCGGAATGACGGGCCGGCCAGCTGGGCAGGCGCTTCTGGGATTTTCCTTGGGGCATCCTATCGGCGGCGCATTCTTCACCGCCCCGTCGAGCTGGATTTCGGACACCCCTGTGAAACCCACGCCGCTGATTGTTGCGGTGGTACCCTGCAAAATGGCCGTATCAGAATTGATTGAAATGCGCACACGGACAAAATCCGGATCAGGCCGCCACAGCTTGATGTCCCTCACCTCACCTACGGGAACACCGGCAAAGGTGACCGCAGATCCTTTGGCAATGCCGTTGACTGACTGCTGGAAAAACACGTCATACTCGACTTTGTTTCCGTCGCTGAAACGCGAAAGCCACACTGTAAATCCTGCCAGAACCAGCAGGAGGATCAGCGTAACCGCGCCCACGAGCACATAATTAGAACGGGTTTCCATCGCTCGTCTTATGGCCTCCCTGAACTGGGCTTGTCCATTGGCTATTTCGGCCAATCATTTGTGTTGATGCCCCAGCTTTGCCGCACGGCCCCGCGGGCCGGAGAAATATTCCCGAATCCAGGGGTGATCGGTTGCCAGCAATTCGTCGATTTTGCCGATGGCGATGATCCTCTGATCGGCGATTACGGCAACGCGGTCGCAAATGGCGTAAAGCGTATCAAGATCGTGTGTGATCAGAAACACTGTCAGGCTGAGTGTTTCCTGCAATTCCTTCGTCAACTCGTCGAATTTAGATGCGCCAATCGGATCTAGGCCAGCGGTGGGCTCATCAAGGAACAGCAATTCGGGGTCCATCGCGAGCGCCCGCGCCAAACCTGCCCGCTTCTTCATACCGCCCGATAGCTCGGACGGATATTTATGCGCAGCCTCTGGCGGCAAGCCACTGAGATAAATCTTGTACCGCGCAATCTCGTCCAGCAAGGCATCGCTGAAATCTGGATAATATTCGCGCAGCGGCACCTGCACATTTTCCGCGACGGTGAGCGTGGAAAACAACGCACCTCCCTGGAACATGACGCCCCAGCGCCGGCGCACCTCCAGCGCTTCATCCTCTTCCTTGCCGCGCATTGACGTGCCCAACACTTCAATTTCCCCAGCCTCGGGCTCTTGCAGGCCGATGATCGCGCGCATCAGAACCGACTTTCCTGTCCCCGATCCTCCGACAACACCTAGTATTTCGCCCGGGCGAACATCGAGGTTGAGATTGTCGTGGATCACCTGCGAACCAAAGGCTGTGCGCAGGCCGCGAACGGAAATGACGGGGGCGGCGTCGGGCATCAATTCCAGCCAATCTCAGTGAAGAATACGGCGAAGAAGGCATCGAGAACGATGACAAGAAAGATTGCCTGAACGACCGCAGAGGTGGTCTTCCTACCAACCTCCTCTGAATTGCCGTGTACGCGCATCCCCTGAAAACATCCTGCCATCGCAATGATCGCGCCAAACACCGGCGCCTTGACCATGCCGACGTAAAAATCGGTGATTGGTGTCACTTCGCGAATGCGTTCAATGAAGGTCGCAGGCGGGATATCCAGCGACACCCAGCAAAGCAGGCCGCCACCAGCGATAGCGACCAGCGAGGCATAAATCCCCAGCAGCGGCATCATGATGACCGTCGCAATGATCCGCGGTATCACCAGTGCTTCGACCGGGACTACGCCGATTGTGCGCATGGCATCGACTTCCTCGGTGATTTTCATCGTCCCGATCTGGGCAGCAAATGCCGATCCCGAACGGCCTGCGACCATGATCGCCGTCATCAGCACGCCCAGTTCGCGCAGTGTCAGTCGTCCGATCAGATTGACTGTCCAGACCTCCGCGCCGAATTGCCGCAACTGGACGGCCCCCTGTTGTGCGATCACGATTCCGATCAGAAAGCTCATAAGGCCAACAATGCCGAGTGCGCGGACGCCGACCGAATCGAAATGCTGCACCACTGAATGAAAGCGCAAACGGCGAGGGTGCAAGATCAGGTTGAAAATGGCTTTCACGCATTGCCCGATAAAGCCGATAAACTCGACAAAGGTCCGGAAAACATCAACAGTTGCTAGGCCGACATCGTTCAATAGGCGATAGAAGGGCGGCAGTTGCGATGCCGCCGGCTCGGGTGCAGAATCGCTACCGCTAACTGCCTCGATCAGCCGATGTGCATCACTATGAGCGCCCGTAATTGTCCCGTCATGATTGCGTGCGGTGCGGTAGATCAGCCATGCGCCAACCGTGTCGATATGTTCGACGGCAGAGATATCGATTTGCGAAACTGGGCCAGATATCTGCCGCAACTGATTGTCGATGTCGGCAATATGCGCAATTGTCAGCGTTCCTTCGAGGCGAAGTTGCAGCGTCCCGTCGGGCCGTGTTTCTTCGATCAGCTTCGCAAATTCCTCCATATATCGATAATTGGCTCATTCCTGCCCGCATAACAAGCGTCAACACTTTGCAAATTTTTGTGTGCCGTTATGGACGGTTCGATGACGCGCGCCCGCAAATGCCTGATTGCGATTTACGACATGGATAAAACCATAACGAGACGCGCGACCTACAACGGCTTCCTGATCCACATGGCGTGGCACAAATCGCCCCTGCGGCTCTTTCTTTTGCCCCTCCTGCCCTTTGGCTTGCTGCTATACGCGCTGCATGTCTGGGATCGGTCGAGGCTCAAACAATTTGCTCAGCGCCTGCTGATTGGCAGCAGGGTGCCCAAATCCCAATTTGCTCGACATCTTGAACGGCATGCAGACATTGTGCTCGGCAGCAATGTTTATGCTGAGGCGAAAATGCGCATCGATGGCGAGAAGGCGGAGGGCTATCGCCATGTTATTGCAACCGCATCCTACCGTCTTTACGTCGAGGCGATCGCCGCGCGGCTGGGTTTTGATTTTGTAATCGCAACCGAACTTGCCACCGATGATAGTGGGCATGTGCTTGCCCGGATCGATGGCCATAACTGTTACGACAATGCCAAGCTCGACCGGGTCAAGGCGTGGATGGCCCAAGAAGGTCTAAGCCGCGAGGATTGCCATGTTCGCGCTTATTCCGATCATATCTCTGACGCGCCTTTGCTGGACTTTGCTGATGAGGCCTTTGCCACCAATCCGCATCAACCATTGGCACAATTGGCGCGCGAACGCGGCTGGCCGATACTCGACTGGCGCGACGGCAATCCTGCAACTTAAAATCAGAGGCTGTCCAGTTCTTGCTTGAAATCAGCGATCAGGTCATTGATCCCAATTGATATCCGCGCCCGATTATCGGCTCCTGCTAGAACCGTCCACACCATGGATTGCTTTGATTGAAACTAGATTGCCGTGCTGTGGAAGCTGGCGACTAACCAAACGACACCGACAATTAGCGGGATGCCGAACAGATCGATCAGGAACCCCGATTTGAGCATTTTGGGCAATGCGACATGCCCCGTTGACCAGGCAATGGCATTGGGCCCGGTTCCCGAAGGCATCATGAATCCCCAACTGGCAGCGATCGACGCGCACATCGCTAGCAGCCAAGGATCGGAACCCGTCGCGGCAACAAGGCCTGCCACCACCGGCATGACGCCGCTTGCTGTAGCGACATTGCTGGCAAATTCGGTGATCAAGATGACCAGCGCGGTGATCGCGAAAGCGATGATCAGCGGGTGCACGCCTGCCAGCGGCTTGAGCGCTTCGCCCAGCCATGCAGCGAGGCCGGATTCTGCGATGCCTGCTGCAAGCGCAAGGCCGCCGCCAAACATCATGATCACGCCCCAGGGCGCCCTGTCGGCTTCCTTCCAGTTCAGCAGCGGCCGGTCGCTGCCATCAGGTATCACAAACAGCAGTAGGGCGCAGGCAATGGCGATTGTGCCATCGGTGACCGAACCTTTGGGCAGCGCGCTTTCCAACTGCGGCTGCATCAACCATAATGTGATGACAACCAGGATCAGTGGAAGAAGGCGCTTTTCGGCTTTGCTCCAATTGCCTGCAGACCCGATCGCACTTTTTGCGGCTTGGGGATCGAACGGTTTCGCATCGATGCGTTGCACTTTTGCGAGAATCCATGCGGTTAATGGCACTGCGACGAGCAATATCGGCACGCCAAAGCTCATCCAGGCGACGAAGCTAATCTCGAGCGACAGTTGTTTTTCAATCAACCCGGCAGAAATGGCATTGGTCGGCGATCCTACCAATGTGCCCAGACCGCCGAGCGACGCGGCAAAGGCAACGCCAAGCACGAGCGCGCCTGCCATACCTTCGCTATCATCTTCAGTGATCCCGCCCGCCGCGATCACGGCAAGAGCAATGGGCATCATGATCAGCGACGTTGACGTGTTCGATATCCACATCGACAGGAAAGCCGTTGCGGCCATGAAGGCGAGCAACAGGCCGAAGCTGCTTTTCCCGGCAAAGCTCAGGATTGCAAGCGCGACACGTCTATGCATCCCTGTCCGTTCAATCGCGAGCGCGAAAAAGGCTCCGCCAAGGATAAGGAACAGGATCGGTGAATAATATTCCTTGGCTACGTCCCCCGCGCTCATAATTCCCATGAAGGGTAGCGCCAGAAATGGAAGCAATGCCGTTGCCGTTAGCGGCAAGGCTTCGGTCATCCACCAGATCGCCATCAGCACGGTCAGCGCAGCGACATGCCACGCGCTCACGGCCATGGATGCGGGCGGCCCAAGGACAAGCATCACCATGAAGACGGCAATGCCGCCCCACAATCCGGCCGTTTTTGCAGTCACTCAGTCTCTCCCCTTGCGCGCCGATTATGATGGCGCCCCCAAACGGTCAAATGGCCTTTAATCCGATCAACGAAATCTGACGGCCATATCCCGCTTCATTTTTGTGGCAACTGCGGCGGTAGCTGTAAAACCGCTCTGGCTGCGAATAGGTGTCTTCACCCAAGCATGCGATCCGTCTGATACCGGCACTTGCCAGCCTGGCGGCGACATAGCCTTCGATATCGAACTGGTAATGCTGCGCTTTGCCATCTGCAAAGAAGCGTTCATTGGCCTCATCCGCCTCGACAAACCGACGAAAGAAACCTTCGTCCACCTCATAGCTTTTCTGCAAGATGCACGGACCGATCGCACATACAATGCGATCGCGGTGCGCGCCCAGCTTTTCCATCGCGGCGATGGTGTTGTCGGTGATGCCATTGATCGCACCCTTCCAGCCCGCGTGCGCCGCGCCCACCACCCCCGCTTCGCTATCGGCAAACAGCACGGGAACGCAATCCGCTGTGACGATACCGAGCAACAGGCCGGGGCGGTCGGTCGCGAGAGCATCGGCCCGGGGTGGATCGTCGCCCAAGGCTGCCGCATCTGCGATGATAACATCTGCAGAGTGTATCTGATAGACCCGCGCAAGTTTCGCACCGGGCAGAACAGCATCGGCAGCGCGCCGACGGTTTTCTATGACCGCTGCCCGTTCGTCTTCCGAACCGAGCCCGACATTCAGACCTGCATAGATGCCAGTTGATACGCCGCCCCGCCTGCCTAGAAATGCATGTGGAACAGAAGCGAGAGCATCGCTGCGCAATGTTTCAGGTTGCAAGCTGACTTCGGCCATAGCCCTTCTTTGCAGCACGCCTGCGGCTTGGCAATAAGCTTGACGTGACTGGCGGCAGTGTCAATGGAGGCACAATGACCGGCACGATGCTGATTTTCGGAATGGGCTATACGTCAAGTCACCTCGCCGAGCGGCTTCGGAAGGATGGCTGGCAGGTTGCCGGCACGAGGCGCGTAGCCGGGCAGGGCGCGATTGCTTTCGATGACCGCGAGGCGGTGCTTGCGGCGATTGCGAAGTCCAGTCACATCCTGTCCAGCGTGCCACCCATGCAGGCCGGTGGTGATCCTGTGATCGACCTTTATGGAGATGTCATCGCCGCAAGCGAAGCGGAATGGGTAGGCTATCTTTCGTCAACCGGCGTGTATGGGGATACTAGTGGCGCCTGGGTGGATGAAAGCGGCGCCGTTGGGATTGGACGACGCACCGCGCGGGCCGATGCGGATAAGGCATGGCAGCGCCTTCGCACCGATGTTTGTGTGTTCCGACTGCCGGGGATCTACGGGCCGGGCCGATCGGCGCTGGACCGGGTGCGGGAAGGCAAGGCGCATCGCATCGACCTTCCCGAGCAGGTATTCAGCCGTGTGCATGTCGACGATATCGTCTCGGGTGTTATCGCGAGCTTCCGGCAGAGGGCCGGCGTTTATAATCTTTCGGACAATCTGCCCTGCCATCAGAACGCTGTAATCGAATATGCCGCTGCCTTGCTTGGGCTAGAATTGCCACCAATGCAGTCGATTGACGAGGCAGGTCTCTCGCCGATGGCACGCGGCTTTTACGCAGAGAACCGGCGCATATCGAATGGCAAGGCACGACGGCTTCTGGAATGGCGGCCAGCCTATGGCGACTACCGCCAGGGCCTCGAAGCGATCCTGTCAGCCGAAAAGGCCGAACATATTTAACGCGCGCGCATCGCGATGATGAGGCCTAGCGAGGCTAGCAGCGCGCCGCTTGCAGCTATTGCTGTCCATTGATAGCCTTCGAACAATGTCGAGAGCAGCATGGCAACTACCGGAATCAACACGCTGGTATAGGCAGCCTTTCCCGGACCTATCTGGCGGATCAAACCGAAATAAAGCGGGAAGGTGACCACCGACCCGATAATGGCGAGATAAAGCACCCCGCTGAGATAGCCGGCGCGCAATTCGATCACAGGGGGGCCATGGATTGCAAAGGACCATGCGGTGCTCGATATTCCTGAAGCATCAACAGCGCCACACCCGCTGATGCAATGGCCGAGCCAATGACGAAATTCCGGCTGAAGTCGCGGCCAAGCCACCATTTTCCGAGCAAGGCGTTCGGCACGATCAACAGCGCGAATATGACCGCGACCAGTCCTGACGTGATATGATGCTCCGCCGCATAGACAAAGTTGAAGTTCAACGCGAACTGCATCAGGCCAAGCAGGATAGTCCATTTCAGGCCATTGGCATCGAGCCGAAGGGACTGCCTGCTAAAGGCAGCCAGGACGAACATGCCTGCAGCAGCAACACCAAAGCGGTAACAGACCGACCAGCTTGCCGGCACGGTGCCTAACTGGTCACGAATGACCAGCCAGGTCGAACCCCAGATCAGCGATACGATTAGGAAGGGGATGGCTACCCGCGCGCTCAAAAGGCCAGGCTCTGCGGCCACTGCCGGAGAATGTGCGTTTGTCATAGTGCGGCAATCGCTTTTGCTAGCGGCTGGACATCTTCTTCGCGATGGTGCCAACTCGTGACCAGCCGTGCGGCGTCCGTCCCCCAGTCATAGAAATCATATCCCTGTGCACGCAGTGCCGCTGCCTCGGCTGCACTTAGTCGGATGAAGATTTCATTGGCTTCGACAGGGTGCAACAGGCGTTCGGGGGCGCTTTGTGCGATGATCGCGGCGGCTTCATTGGCGGTGCGCGCATTTCTCAGCCATAGATTGTCGTCAAGGAAAGCAAGAAGCTGCGCGGCGAGAAAGCGACCCTTTGACAGCAGATGCCCAGCCCGCTTGCGCCGATAGCGTGCCGCATCAGCCGCGGCGGGATCGAAATAGACCAACGCTTCGGCGTTCATCCCGCCATTTTTGGCAAAGCCGAAGCTCAATGCATCGACACCGGCGCGCCAGGTAATGTCGGCCAGCGGGCAGCCCAGTGCGGCAACTGCATTGCCGAAGCGTGCGCCATCCATGTGGAGCCCAAGGTGCTTTTTCGCGCAAAGGTTTCCGAGCGCGCCGACTTCTTCCGGTCGATAAGCGAGGCCATACTCGGTTGCGTTGGTGATCGACACAGCAGCTGGCTGGACTTGATGCACATCATCGCGAATTGTTTCGAGCAATGCTTCGATTGTGGTTGGCGTGATCTTCGCGCCTTCGCCCTCGATTAACATCAGCTTTGCCCCGCCGGTGTAGAAGCCCGGCGCGCCGCATTCATCTACTTCTATATGAGCTTCGCGGTGGCAGATCACGCCCTGATGCGGCTGGACAAGTGAGGCAAGCGCGAGGCAGTTTGCCGCCGTCCCAGTAGATACCCAAAGCACAGCTACATCATGTTCGAAAAGTTCCGAGAAAGCTGCGTCCAGCCTTTGGCTTAGCTGGTCACCGTCATAGGCAGTATCGACCTGATTGGCATCGGCGATTGCTGTCATGACCTTTGGGTGCACGGGAGCGGCATTGTCGGAGAAGAAGCGCATGGCACCGCACAAGGGCAAAAGCTCTGTCCGGTCAAGACGGTTCAGTTACGAGACGACTATCCTGTCTCACACAAATGGGTGGATTATTCTTCGATTTGCTGGTTGAGAGGCGGGCAGTTGAAAGGAAATGCAATGGCCGGGCTTTGGTTTGACGAATTGTCTATCGGACAAGTTTTTGATCATCCCATACGTCGAACTGTGACGGAAACCGATAATCTGCTGTTCAGCACGATGACCCACAATCCGGCACAATTGCACCTGGACGAAGAATACATGAAGCACAGCGATTATGGTCAGCGGATCGTAAACAGTTGCTTCACATTGGGGCTGATGGTCGGGATATCGGTGGGCGATACGACGCTTGGTACTGCTATCGCCAATCTGGGGTGGGATGAGGTGCGCTTTCCAAAACCTGTATTCATCGGGGATACATTGAATATTCGCACCACGGTGCTTGAATTGCGGCAATCAAACTCGCGGTCTGATGCCGGCATCGTTACCTTCCTGCATGAAGCGTTCAACCAAAAGGCCGACCTTGTGGCGTCCTGTAAGCGGTCTGGCCTGCAACGGCGAAAGCCTGAGGTATAACGATGCTCCCGATACGCTCCTTCCTGTTTATTCCGGGCGACAGTGAAAAGAAACTGTCCAAGGTCGCTGATTGCGGCGCAGATGCGGTGATTCTCGATCTCGAAGATGCAGTCGCGCCTGCGAACAAGGTCGCCGCGCGATCGCTGATCACACAATTCCTGATGGAGCGCACAGGGCGGCGGTCGCCGCAAATTTGGGTGCGCATCAATCCGCTTGATACGGGATTGACCGAGGGAGATCTGGCCGCCGTTGTAGGCGGCAGGCCGGATGGCATTATCCAGCCCAAGACGGATCGACCTGCCGACGTGGCCTTGGTGTCGGCCATGCTCGATTCACTTGAGGTCGATCTTGCGCTTCCATTCGGAGGCATACCTATCATTCCGGTTGCCACCGAAACGGCCATTGCGCCCTTTCATCTTGGTGAATATGCCACGGCGGGTCTGTCACGGCTCGCCGGCCTGACATGGGGTGCCGAAGACCTTGCAACAGCAATCGGGGCCACCGGTAATCGCGCGGCAGACGGGCAATGGCACTTCACTTTCCAGCTGGCGCGCTCGCTGACCTTGCTCGCCGCGCACGCATCAGGCGTACAGGCCATCGAAACCCTGCATGCCGATTTCCGCGACGATGAGGGCTTGCGGCGCAGCTCACTCTTGGCGCGGCAGGAAGGCTTTAGCGGGCGGCTCGCGATCCATCCGGCGCAGGTTGCGATCATCAACGAATGCTTCATGCCTTCGCCAGCCGAGGTCGATCATGCCCAAGAAATCCTTGCGGCTTTTGCGGCCAATCCGGGGGCAGGAACGGTGGGGCTCGGCGGTAAGATGATCGATATCCCACATCGCAAGCAAGCAGAACGGATCGTTGCAGAGGCGAAGGCTTTCGGCTTGCTGAAATGATTATGAAACCCAAAAGCACAGGTGGATGAGTTGGTTGAAAATGTGATCATCGTAGGCGGTGGACATGGCGGCGCACAGGCTGCCATCGCCCTGAGGCAAAACGGATTTGACGGTGATGTGACCATCATCGGACGCGAGGTT
>JAJTFR010000030.1 GCA_021298455.1 Sphingomonadales bacterium
GGCGGGCGGTTCCTTCGTCAAGGAAATGGACGTGATGGCAATCGTCGATCTGGCGCGTGAGGCAAAGCGCGGCGGAAAGCCAGTGCTCGACGATCCGGTGATCCGCGACCAGCTGGTCGACTATCTGATCGACATCCAGGCGTTGAACCTCAACAATAGCCGCCGCCGGATGGCACCGCTGAATCGCGACCGTCCTTTGGGCCTTGCCTTGATGAACAAGCTGGCGCGCACCGAACTGGTTCGCGAGCTCACCGAGTTTGCGCTGCAGTTCCAAGGCACAAAAGCAGGCTATTATGTCGGCGAGCAGGAAGCGATTGACGATGGCTATTGGCATCGCGCTTATTTGAACAGTTTTTCCGCCACGATCGGCGGAGGCACCAGCGAAATACAGAAGAACATCATCGGCGAGCATGTGCTCGGCCTACCCAAAACCAAATAAACTGAAATCCAAGGAGAGGACCCCATGAGCGACGCACTGACCGAAGTCCGCGATGGCATATTGATCATCACCATCAACCGGCCCGACGCCAAAAACGCGATGAACAAGGCTGCATCGGAGGCAATCGCCGCCGCGCTCGACCAGTTGGACGCCGACAATGATTTGCGCGTCGGCATCGTCACGGGTGCGGGTGGGACATTCTGCTCGGGTATGGATCTTAAGGGCTTTTTGCGCGGCGAAACCCCCTTTGTCGCGGGACGCGGCTTTGGCGGGATCACCCAGAAATCGCCCGCAAAGCCCCTGATCGCGGCAGTCGATGGCTATGCCTTGGCTGGCGGGCTTGAAGTTGCCATCGCCTGCGACATGATCGTCGCCAACGAAAATGCGAAATTCGGCATTCCAGAAGTGAAGCGCGGCCTTGCCGCCGCAGCCGGCGGGCTGATGCGCCTGCCCAAGAAAATCCCGCCGCATATTGCAATGGAATTGGCGCTGACAGGTGACTTCATCGACGCCAAACGCGCCTATGATCTTGGCCTTGTCAACCGCTTGACCAGCGGCACAGCGCTGGATGCGGCCATCGAACTGGCGCGCACCATCGCAGATAACGGCCCGCTGGCCGTCAAGAAATCCAAGCAGGTGGTCGTCGAATCCGGCGAATGGAACGAAGCGGAAATGTGGCAGAAACAGACCGAAACGCTGGGCAATCTTTTCGCGACCAACGATGCCCGCGAAGGCGCAGCGGCTTTTGCCGAAAAGCGCAAACCCAATTGGACCGGGAGCTGATCAGCCATGGCACATATCAGCGTTTTCGCACAGTCGCATCCCGACAAGCCCGCGCTGATCATGGCCGGGTCGGGCGAGACGGTCAGCTATGCCGCGCTTGAAGCGCGGTCCAACCGGGTCGCCCATCTGCTGCGGTCGCGCGGCCTTGCGATCGGCGACACGATCGCAATCTGCATGGAGAACCGGACGGAAT
The DNA here is from genome assembly GCA_021298455.1 of Sphingomonadales bacterium. Classification (GTDB taxonomy): domain Bacteria; phylum Pseudomonadota; class Alphaproteobacteria; order Sphingomonadales; family Sphingomonadaceae; genus Sphingorhabdus_B; species Sphingorhabdus_B rara. The sequence goes on from JAJTFR010000030.1 coordinate 1,416, forward strand.
TTTTCGACCTGGTCTGGGGCGCGCAGCGTTCCGGCCTGCATTATGTCGCCATCTCCAGCCGGCTGACTGCGCCGGAAATCGACTATATCCTTGCCGATAGCGGCGCGAAGGCAATCTTCGGATCGGACTATCTGGGCGAAACATTAGAAAAGCTGGACACCGGCGTTGCGCGCTTCACCGTAGATGCGCCTGTCGGCGCTTGGCAATCGCTGCAGGCGGCATTGGAAGGCAAGCCTGAAACGCCGATTGCAGACGAGCGTGCAGGCACGGACATGCTCTACAGTTCGGGTACTACCGGCCGCCCTAAGGGCGTGCGCATCCCGCTTCCCGAAGATCCCAATATCGCCGGCGTCAATCCGCTGACCATGTTGACTGCGATGGCATTCAAATCGACGCAGGACAGCATCTATCTCTCGCCTGCCCCACTCTACCATGCCGCGCCGCTGCGCTGGTGCATGGCAATGCAGCGGCTGGGCGCGACCGTGGTGGTGATGGAGAAATTCGACCCTGAAGCGGCGCTGCGCTACATCGAGCAGTACAAGATCACGAACAGCCAGTGGGTGCCAACCCATTTTGTTCGCATGCTCAAGCTGCCTGAAGAGGTGCGCACCCGATATGACCTATCCAGCCTGCGGGTCGCGGTACACGCCGCTGCCCCCTGCCCGGTTCCGATCAAGGAAGCGATGATCAACTGGTGGGGCCCGGTCATCATCGAATATTATGCAGGCACCGAAGGCAATGGCATGACGGTGGTCGGCAGCGACGACTGGATGGCACATAAAGGCACGGTCGGCCGGCCGCTGCTCGGCATTGTCCATATTTGCGACGAAAATGGCGACGAAGTGCCACCGCGCACCGAGGGTGCGGTCTTTTTCGAAAGCGAAAACCGTTTCAGCTATCATAACGACCCCGACAAGACCCGCGACGCCACCAACAAGCATGGCTGGACGACGCTGGGCGATGTGGGCTGGGTGGATGAAGAAGGCTTTCTCTACCTTACAGACCGCAAGAGCTTCATGATCATTTCCGGCGGGGTAAACATCTATCCGCAGGAAATCGAGAATTTGCTCGTCAGCCATCCGAAGGTCGCCGACGCTGCGGTCATCGGAGCACCCGATGAAGACCTGGGTGAAAAAGTGGTCGCAGTTGTGCAGCCACTCGACATGACGCAGGCGGGTGATGCGCTGGCCGACGAACTGCGGGAATTCCTGCGGCAATCGCTGTCGGGCGTCAAAATGCCCAAGCAGATCGACTTCCGCGAAGAACTGCCGCGCCACGCCACCGGCAAGCTCTACAAGCGGCTTCTGCGTGACGAATATTGGGGAAAGACGGACAGCAAGATCGTCTGAGGGAGAGCAGCGATGAGCGAGACAATACCGGTATTGCGCGGCGCAGATGCACATCGCGTCATCGACCCGAAAGTCTATGGCAACTGGACGGCGGCGCTCGACATGTTCGATCAGCTCCGCCGTGAAAGTCCGGTGGTGCGCGTCGAAAATGACGAATGTCATGATCCCTTCTGGCTGATCACTCGCCATGAAGATGTGATGCGCATTTCCAAGGACAATGCGACCTTCCTCAACAACCCTCGCCCTGTCGTCTTCAGTTTTCGCAGCGCGATCGAATTTGCAAAGGCGGTGACGGGCAGCAACATGCTGGTCGACTCGCTCGTTGTCTTCGACGCGCCGATCCACAGGAAATATCGCCGGCTGACCCAAGAATGGTTCATGCCGAAAAACCTCAAGCTGATCGAGGCGGAGATCAAAGCGCTGGCGAAGAAAACCGTCGACCGCTTGATCGAAGCAGGTCCCGAAGCTGATTTCGTACAGACAGTTGCCGCACCCTATCCGCTGCATGTGGTGATGCAGATATTGGGCGTGCCCGAAGCGGACGAGGCGCGCATGCTGTTCCTGACGCAGCAAATGTTCGGCGGGCAGGATGAGGATCTGAACAAATCGGGCCGGGCAAAAATGACCGCCGACCAAATTACCCAGCTTGTCGCCGGCGCAGTCAAAAGCTTCGAAGAATATTTTGCGGCACTCGCTGCAGAAAAACGCGCGCGGCCGACACAGGAACCGCCGGTGCCATGCATGCACTGGCGCAGGATCCGGAACAATTCGCGCGGTTGAAAGCCGACCGTTCGCTGCTGGCAGGTGTCGTCGAAGAGGCCATCCGCTGGTCCACGCCCGTGCAGCATTTCATGCGGACAGCCGCAGAAGATGTCGAAATCGCCGGAGAAAATCGCCAAGGGTGATTGGCTGATGCTCAGCTACGTCGCCGCCAATCATGACGACAGTGTCTTTGCCGATCCGCGCCGCTTCGACGCGGCACGATCGCCCAACAGGCATCTTGCCTTTGGCGCAGGCGCGCACCAATGCCTTGGCCTACATCTGGCTCGGCTCGAAATGCGCATTCTGTTCGAAGAACTGCTCGACCGGATCGACGCGATTGAACTGGCAGGCGAGCCGAAGCGTGCGAATTCGACCTTCGTCGGGGGCCTAAAGACCCTGCCAGTCCGGTTCCAGACCACGACTGGATAGTAAGGAGCACCGGCTTGCCATCGCCGCAGCGAAGGCCTAGACTTGGCTCCATGGCCAATATCATTGCATATCTGTTTGGACTGGTCGCACTTCTCCTTGCGATTCCTGCCTTCATCCCGCTTCTGGGCTGGCTGAACTGGATTATCCTGCCGATCGCCGGCATTGGCGTGGCTTTCGGTTTTGCATCGGAAAAGAATGGCGGCCGCAATTTCTGCCTCGTCGTTGCTGCGATCTGCGCGATCCGGCTCTGGCTCGGCGGCGGACTGTTCTGAGCAAGCCCGAAACCCCAAGCCCATCGCCAATCGATAGAGGCGGGCTCGCCGCAGCCCTTGGCGCCTATACGATATGGGGCTTTATGCCCGTCTTTTTCCGCCAAATGTCTGCAGTCCCCGCGCTGGAGATTATTGCACATCGGGTCATCTGGGCAGTGCCATTGCTGCTTGGGATCATGGCCGTGCGCCGTCAGCTGGGCGAATATCGGGCGGTACTATCGCAATGGCCGCTGCTGCGCTGGATGCTGGCGAGTTCGATACTGATTTCGATCAACTGGCTGGTCTATGTCTGGGCGGTCAATAATGGGCAAATTCTGGCAGCGAGCTTCGGCTATTATCTGAACCCGCTGCTCAACATTTTGATCGGCACGCTGTTCCTGAAAGAAAAGCTCAACCAGACGCAGGCCATCGCGGTTGCCGTTGCAGTGGTCGGCGTCGCAGTAATGGGCGCGGACGCATTGGATACGCTGTGGATCAGCCTGAGCCTTGCGACCAGTTTCGGCATCTATGGTCTCGTCCGCAAAATGGCACCGGTGGGATCGGTCCCCGGGCTGGCGATCGAAACCACAGTGTTGCTGCCGGTTGCGATGGCCGCCGCATTCTGGTTCGCATCCAGCGGTCCGCACCCGGGCTGGGGCAGTGACAGCAGCACGAATTGGTTGCTGATTGCAGGCGGTGCCATCACCGCCATTCCGCTTCTGCTTTTTGCAACGGCGGCCCGACGCATGGATTATAGCGCGCTGGGTTTCATCCAATATGTAGGCCCGACGATCCAATTTTTCTGCGGCGTCATTTTATATGATGAGCCGCTGACCACAACGCGCGCGATCAGCTTTGGCCTGATCTGGTTTGCACTGGCAATCTTCAGTTGGGATGCGCTGCGCCGCATGCACGCCGGCCGTCAGACCTAGCCTTCAAAGCGCCAGCCAATCTCTTCGCCCGCATGAAAGGGCGATACCGGTGTGCCTTCGCAATCCAGGCTTTCGGGAACCGGCGTTGCCATTTTGCGGAGCGTCACCGTGCCTTCGTTGAGCGGCAGCTTGTAGAAATTGGGACCGTGGATTGAGGCAAAACCTTCGAGCCGGTCGAGCGCACCTTCCTCTTCAAATACCAGCGCGTAACTTTCGAGCGCGAACGGCGCATTGAAAATGCCTGCACATCCGCAGGCGGATTCCTTGGCCGACAGGGAATGCGGCGCGCTGTCCGTGCCTAGGAAATATTTCGGATTGCCCGATACCGCCGCTTCGCGCAGCGCCAGCCGGTGAAATTCCCGCTTTGCAACCGGTAGGCAATAAGCGTGCGGACGGATGCCGCCGGCAAACATGGCGTTGCGATTAATGTGTAGATGCTGCGGCGTGATCGTTGCTGCGATATTGGGCCCGCTGTCGCGCACGAAATCAACCGCATCCTTGGTTGTGATATGTTCGAAAACAATGCGCAATTGCGGGAAATCGCGCACCACCTTGGTCAGGATACGTTCGATGAACACTGCTTCCCGGTCAAAGATATCAACCTCATGGTCGGTTACCTCGCCATGGATCAGAAGCGGCATGTCAATCGCCTGCATCCGTTCAAGCACGGAATAGATGTTGGCAATGTCGGTCACGCCATGCGCGCTGCCAGTTGTGGCGTGCGCCGGATATAGCTTGGCTGCCGTGAACACACCTTCGCCATGGCCACGCGCAATTTCTTCAGGATCAAGATTGTCGGTGAGATAGCATGTGATCAGCGGTTCGAAGGCCATGCCTTCGGGCAGAGCCGCAAGGATGCGCTCGCGATAGGCCGCACCTGCAGCGCTGGTCGTCACCGGCGGCGAGAGGTTGGGCATGACGATCGCACGGGCAAATTGCCGGGCGGTATGATGGGCAACGCCTTTCAGCATGGCGCCATCGCGCAAGTGAACATGCCAGTCGTCGGGGCGGCGGATCGTGAGGCTATCGGTCATGGCTTCCCTTTAGTCAAAGCGCTGCCTATTTGTAAGCCATGTCTGCACCCCGTTTGTTCGATCGTAGCGTAATCCGTCTGTCTCCGCAGGAGGCGGGGGAAGATGTCCGCGCGTTTCTGCAGGGCCTGATCACACAGGATGTTAAAGCGGAATTGCCCCGCTGGGCGGGCCTTCTGACCCCGCAGGGCAAGGCGCTTTTCGATTTCATCCTTTGGGCCGATCCCGATGCGCCCGATGATGTGCTGATCGATTGCGAAACTGCGCAGGCAGAGGCGCTGGCCAAACGGCTTTCAATCTACCGTCTGCGGCGCAAGATTGCGATCAGCGTCGATCCCGGACTCGGTGTCTTTTGGGCTGTAGCCGCCGAAGGGAGGCCGGCAGATCCACGGCTGTCTGAACTTGGCGTCCGCTGGATCGCACCGGTGAATGATGACGATGTCGATATCAGCGCTTTTTATCGCGCCAATCGCCTGTCGCTTGGCGTGACGGAGGGCGTTGCCGAACTGGGCAGCGATGCGACCTTGTGGCTTGAAGCCAATGCGGCGGAACTGAACGGCGTTTCCTTCACCAAGGGCTGTTATGTGGGGCAGGAAAACACCGCGCGAATGAATTGGCGCCAAAAAGTAAACCGGCGGCTGATCGTGGTGCGCTCTGCCGATGCCGATCCGAAGCGGTTGCGGATCGATTATCCCGAACTTGGCTATGCAGTTGTGCATATGCGGGTCGAGGATCTCGATACTGCCACGCTTCCCCATTGGCTGGCATCGGCTTTGGCGGAATGAGGCTGTTCATCGACCGTCCATCCGCCTTGTGCTGGAACGACGCATGATCATGCTTCCAATATTGTTACTGCTGCTGTCAACGCCGGCAGTCTCGCCCGCTGATGCAGCGCCCGCCACAGTGAATATCGATGAGCGGCAGGAGATTTATGGCAGCCTGCTGTCTTGCGCGGCCTTTCACACAATCGAAGCTGCACGTGGCGATGAACTGGCGCGCGCCTCGCAAAAGGCCGCGGCGCAGGATTATGCCCGAGCCGCAACCGTCTTTGCCCCCGACGGCAAGGCCGCCACGGTCAATCGCGATCTGGGCAATTTACTCCAGATTTTTCAGGCACAACTGGATGCCGGCGAAACCCGTGCCATGGCCGAGCAATGGACCGCACTCGAACGATCCTGCGCCGAATTGCATTTGGTGAAAGACCGGTTAGTTCGAAAGGCGCGTCCCGAAGAGCCGTCCCTGATCGAAGGCGAACGTTAAACGTCGAGATTGGCGACGTTCAGTGCGTTTTCCTGAATGAAATCGCGCCGCGGTTCGACCACATCACCCATCAGCTTTTCGAAGATTTCGCCTTCTTCCTGGCTATCCTCGATCGTCACCTGAAGCAGCGAGCGGACATTGGGATCGAGCGTGGTTTCCCAAAGCTGTTCGGCGTTCATTTCGCCCAAGCCTTTGTAGCGCTGGATCGACAGCCCCTTGCGTCCGGCGGCAAGAACCGCGTCGAGCAGTTCCGACGGGCGGGTGACCAGCGTTTCGGCAGGGGCCTTGCGCGCCGTTGTCGTTGTTGCGGCTTCGGCCTCGTCGGTTTCGGCAACCTCCACCTCGGGCTCTGCGGCTTGTGCCGCTGATTTCACCAGCTTTGCAGGCGCGGCATAACGCACCGCTTCTTCGTCCGCCAGCTTGTGCAGCTTGCGCGCTTCCGCGCTGACCAGGAAACTGCGTTCGATGATGTGATGGTCGGTCACCCCGCGCCAGGTGCGCTCGAAATGATAACCGCCCTCTTCAGCGACCCGGCCCGTCCATTTATTTTCGGTGTCGAGGGCATCGAGCCAGCGTGCCGCCGCAGCCACAGCTGCTTCACGCGCCGCGCCTTCCAGTTCGGGCGCCAACGCACCGTTCAACGCCAGCGCCTCGATGATGGCAGGATCAAATCGCCTAGGCACATAGGCCATCAGGCTGCGCATCCGCCGGGCATGGTCGACCAAGGACGCAAGCGGCTGCCCACTGATGCTGCCGACCGAGCCTTCCAGAGTCAGCCCGCCAAGCCCTGTTTCGACCAGATAATTGTCGAGCGCAGTATCATCCTTGAGGTAAAGTTCGTTTCGCCCTTTCGCCACTTTGTAGAGCGGCGGCTGCGCGATGTAGAGATGGCCCGCCTCGATAATCGGCTTCATCTGCCGGTAGAAGAAGGTGAGCAGCAGAGTGCGGATGTGCGAACCGTCGACATCTGCGTCGGTCATGATCACAATCTTGTGATAGCGCAGCTTGTCGAGGTTGAAATCGTCGCGAATACCGGTGCCCATCGCTTGGATCAGCGTACCGACCTCCTTCGATGAAATCACGCGGTCAAACCGTGCTCGCTCGACATTCAGGATTTTACCCTTCAGCGGCAGGATTGCCTGATAATGGCGGTCACGCCCCTGCTTGGCGGAGCCACCTGCCGAATCACCCTCGACCAGGAACAGTTCGGATTTGGCAGGATCTTTTTCCTGACAATCAGCAAGCTTGCCCGGCAGAGAGGCAACGCCCATCACGCTCTTTCGGCTTGCTTCACGGGCCTTGCGGGCCGCTTCGCGCGCAGCGGCAGCGTCGATGATCTTCTGGATCAGCGTCTTGGCATGGCCGGGATTTTCCTCCAGCCATTCAACCATCTTGTCAGCCATCAGGCTCTCCAGCGGCTGGCGCACTTCGGAACTGACCAGCTTGTCCTTGGTCTGGGACGAGAATTTGGGATCGGGCAATTTGACCGAAACGATTGCGGTCAATCCCTCGCGCATATCCTCACCGGTAAGGTTCACCTTCTCCTTTTTGAGGATGCCCGACTTTTCGCCATAATTGTTGATGGTGCGGGTCAGCGCCGCACGAAAAGCGGCAAGATGGGTGCCGCCATCGCGCTGCGGGATGTTATTGGTGAAGCAGAGGACGTTTTCGTAATAGCTGTCATTCCATTCGAGCGCGACGTCGATGCCAACACCGTCACGTTCTGACGATATTGCAATCGGTTCGGGAATGATCGGCGACCGGTTACGATCAAGATATTTCACAAAGGCGGCGATCCCGCCTTCATAATAAAGATCATGCTCGGCAATGTCGGCATGGCGCTTGTCGCGCAGCAAGAGACGCACACCCGAATTGAGGAAGGCGAGTTCGCGATAGCGATGCTCCAGCTTCTCGAAATCAAATTCGGTAACATTTTTGAACGTGTCGGTGGATGCAAGGAAGGTGACGCGCGTGCCCTTTTTCGGCTTGCCGTCTACAACCGGCGCATCGCCAACAACCTTGAGCGGCGCTTCCGCATCGCCGTGGCGGAAACGCATCCAATGCTCTTTGCCTTCGCGCCAGACGGTAAGCTCAAGCCATTCGGACAGGGCGTTCACAACGGAAACGCCGACGCCATGAAGCCCGCCTGAAACCTTATAGGCATTATCGTCAGAAGTGTTTTCGAACTTACCGCCAGCATGAAGCTGCGTCATGATCACTTCAGCAGCAGAAACGCCCTCTTCCTTGTGCATGTCGGTGGGGATGCCGCGACCATTATCCTCGACCGAAACCGAGCCATCAGGATTCAGTTCGATCAGCACCAGATCACAATGCCCGGCCAGCGCTTCGTCAATAGCGTTATCCGACACTTCGAACACCATGTGATGCAGGCCCGAGCCGTCATCGGTATCGCCGATATACATGCCTGGCCGCTTGCGCACGGCATCAAGGCCCTTCAGCACCTTGATGCTGTCTGCGCCATAACTGTTCTGATTGGGATTGGCCGCGCTATCGCCGCTGGGGGTGTTTTCACTCATGGCGGGACTATAGGCCAGCCCCCCGCAAAACCCAAGCTGCACCGCAGCTTTTCCACATAAAATTAGACTGCAGGATCAGCGCTTTGCCGCAAAACCCAAGAAGCGAAATTTTTGGTTATGAAGCCGGACGGAATATGGCACTAGCTGCGGGCAAAGAATGTGGAGAGAGAGCATGACATTCGACCCTATGGCCGAACTGGAAAAGCCGTTTGGTGACTATACGGCACTGATCAGTGCTTGGGGGCAAGAGCGGCCGGATCGGTTGGCTCTTGACGATGGCAACGAAAGGCTGACCTGGGCGGAAACCGCAGAGCTGGTCGAACGAATTGCCGCGCAATTGCAGGCGGATGGACTGCAAAAAGGGCAGGCAGTCGCAATCCTTGGGACAAGCACGCTGCGCTATGCGCTGGCCTATCTAGGTGCGATCCGCGCTGGCGGTTGTGCGGCACCGCTGACGACATCGGCGACACCTGCCCAGTTGGAAGCGATGCTGAAGGATTCGGGGGCGATGCACCTCTTCATCGATGCACCCAAGCTTTCCGATCTGGCGGATCGCGACCTTCCGGCGGGCAAGATCGTGATGCTTGACGCCCCGTTGGGTGGCCGGCCGGATATCTTCGAATGGATGGCCGCCACAGGCACCAAAGCCGCGCCACATGGCTGCGGGCCCAAAGACCCTTTTAACATCATCTATTCCAGCGGCACCACCGGCACGCCAAAAGGCATCGTCCATTCGCGACAGATGCGCTGGCTGCATGCAACCGTCGGCACCAATACCGGCTATGGTGAAGCCGATGCCGCTTCCTTTGCCGCGACCCCGCTTTATTCCAACACGACGCTGGCGATCGTCATTCCCACATTGGCCTATGGCGGCACGCTGCACATCATGCCGAAATTCGATGTGACGGGTTATTTGGAGCGGGCGCAGGCGCACCGCATCACCCACACCATGCTGGTGCCGGTGCAGTATAAGCGGCTGATGGAATATGAAGGTTTCAACGATTATGATCTGAGCAGCTATCGCCTCAAATATTGCACCAGCGCGCCCTTTGCCCCTGCACTCAAGGCCGATGTGCTGAAACGCTGGCCGGGCGGGCTGGTCGAAATCTATTCGATGACCGAGGGCGGGGTCGTCTGTCTGCTTCTTGCCCATGAACATCCCGACAAGCTGCACACTGTCGGCATCCCCTGGAAGGGCAGCGAGGTCTTTACCATCGACGAGGCCGGCAACCGTTTGCCGCCGGGCGAGACTGGCGAGTTGGTCGGCCGTTCAGCCACGATGATGTCAGGCTATCAAAACCAGCCGGAAAAAACCCGTGAAGGCTATTGGATCGATAGTGATGGCAGCATCTGGCAACGCATGGGCGATATTGGCCGAGTCGATGCTGACGGCTTTGTCGAACTGCTTGGCCGGTCAAAGGACATGATCATATCCGGCGGTTTCAACATCTACCCCGTGGACCTCGAAAGCGTTTTGCTTGGATTGCCGGGCGTCGAGGAGGCCGCCGTCATCGGAATGGCGAGCGAGCGCTGGGGTGAAACACCGGTCGGTTTCGTGTCGGGTGCGAAAGGCGTTCAGCTTGACACAGCCGACCTGCTTGCCGCGGCCAATGCGCAACTCGGCAAGACCCAGCGCCTGTCTGCACTTCACCAGATTGATGAAATGCCGCGCAGCCATATCGGCAAACTGCTCAAGACCGATTTGCGCGCCATTGCGGAACAGATGGAGGCAGCCTGATGCAGGAACAATGGGGTTCCGATCTGGAAACTGTGATCAGCGTGCTGCAGGTGTCGCTCGCACCAGCCTTCCTTCTGGCGGCCATTGCCAGCCTGCTGAATGTCTATACCGGGCGGCTCTCGCGTATCGTCGATCGCGGTCGTCAGCTGCGCCGCGACCTTGGCGATGCTGAGTTGGACGCACGCGCGCCAATCCTTGCGGAAATGCGCCAGATCCGCCGACGCAAGAAATTGGTACGGCTATCACTGCTCTTAACGATCGGGGCGGCCGTCGTCGTCTGCCTGATGGTCGGCATATTGTTCATCATGGGTCTGACCAGCTTTTCGCGTGCAGAAATCGTAATCGCCATGTTTGCGCTTTCGATGGCGTTACTGGCGATTTCGCTGGCAGCGCTGCTCGCCGAAACGGGCATTGCATCGCATGAAGCCGATCTCGACATCGACGAAGGCAGTAATATCTAACTCCGCTTACGGACCATCGCCGCCAGCGATTTCAGCTTGGGCGTGACGACCGGAACCGTCAGCATCGTTGAAGCCACGGCCATCAGCAACAGGGCGGTAAAGGTCGCGCCGGAAATGATGCCCTTGTCAAGCAGAACGCTTGCAAAAATGATCTCGATCAGGGCCTTGGTCTGCAACAGCCAGCCGATCACCGACGCCTCTCCTTTTTCCCATTTGAGGATTCGCCCGGCAAGGTGAATACCGATGATCTTGCCGCTGACCGAAGCCGCAAGCAGCAAGGTCGCCGCACCAAATACGGCGAGTCCGCCGACATCCCATTGGGTGCGCAGTCCGGTCGACAGGAAAAAGACCGGCATAACCGTCAACAGCACAATTTTGCGAAAATTGTCCATCGCCTGATGGCCAAACCATTTGGCATCCAACACCACGCCAGCAAGGAAGGCGCCGACCATATAATGCAGCCCGGCCCAATCAGCGACGAGGCCGACCGCGATGAGCCAAATCAGGCCGACATACCAGCGGTCGCTTTCAGTGATGCGCACCATCAGCCAGCGCATGCCGCCTGCCGTCAATCCGAACAGGATCAGAAAGGCGAGTTGGCGTTCGATCCGCGCCCAATCGAGAAGGATCAGCGCCAAAACACTCCAGATCGCGATATCGTCAAGGCTTGCATAGCGCAGGATGCGCTGGCCGATCGGCAAGCGCAAAATGTCGAGTTTTTCGAGCAGCAGCACCAGAATCGGCAGTGCGGTGACCGCACAGGCCATGCCGATGCCGAGCACAATCTGCCATGTCTGCCCCTTTTCCCCTGCCCAGCCGGGGCCGGTTGCGAGTAAAAGCAAAGCGGCAGCACAGCCGAAGAGCATCGGAACGACAAGCGCAAAGCCCGCTGTCACGCCGCTTTCACCTCGCCGCGCCCATGCCTCTTGCAGGTCAAGTTCAAGCCCGGCGGCAAAGACGAACATCATCACCGCCCACCAGGCGACGCCGTTCAAAGCGGTTATGACTTCAGGCCGGAAAATCCCTGCATAATATTCGGGAAAGACGGCGCCCAATATTCCAGGGCCGAGCAACACGCCGGCGACAATCTGCACCACGACCAGCGGCGCGTAATAGTCGGTCTTGAACAGCCGCCAGAACAGCCATGGCAGCGCGAAGACGATAAGCATCGCGATCAGGAAAAGTTCGGTCGTGGTAATGGCTGGCAAGCGCTGCGTCCCCGTTCAGCAGTCGATTGACCCCTTGGTCAATCGCGGCACCAGCCGTTATCCTGCCATCATGCGACCGGCAAGGCGCATTCGATTGCAGGAGCAAGCCCGTTCAGAGATCGGGCCGCGATTGTCCCCATCATGGACAGGGCTTTTCAGGCGTGGTTAACCCGCTGGCGTCGATGCTGGGCGCTATTCTATAGATGGTCTCACCAGTCGCCTCGGAGTTACATCCATGCACCGCGCCATACTTGCTCTTTTCCCTTTGACTGCCGCAATTGCGGTTGCCGCCACAGCGCAATCGGGCGCATCGTTCACGGTCGCAGAAACCGGGCAGGAATTTGCCCGGCTTTCCGATGCGATCGACGCCATTGGCGACCGGCAGGGAACGGTGTTGATTGCGCCGGGCACTTACCGCGAATGCGCGGTTCAGCAGGCCGGCTATATTTCGTTCAAGGCCGAGGTACCGGGACGCACGATTTTCGACGGTGGAATCTGTGAAGGCAAGGCAGCGCTAGTGTTGCGTGGGCGATCGGCGGCTGTCGACGGCATCATTTTCCAGAATATGCGTGTGCCCGATGGCAATGGCGCCGGCATTCGTCTGGAAAAAGGCAATCTTGCCATTACCCGTTCGGTGTTCCGCAACAGCGAACAAGGCATATTGACCGCGCAGGATCCCACCGGTGAAATCGTGATCGACCAGACGACCTTCAGCGAACTGGGGCGGTGCGACCGCGGCCTTTCATGCGCGCATAGCATCTATATCGGCGATTTCGGTTCGCTAACCGTGACCCGCAGCCGTTTCGAACGCGGCAATGGCGGCCATTATGTGAAGAGCCGCGCCGCCCGTGCGATAATCCAGAACAATGCCTTTGACGATACGCGGGGGCAGGCGACCAATTATATGATCGATCTGCCTGCCGGCGCATCGGGCATGATCAGCGGAAATGTCTTCGTGCAGGGACAGGATAAGGAAAATTACAGCGCCTTCATCGCTATCGCAGCCGAAGGCAAAGTGCGCAGCAGCGCGGGGCTCGCCGTCAGCGGCAATGACGCCAGCCTTGGTACCGGTGTCGACCGGAACACGATATTCTTGGCCGATTGGTCAGGCGATGCGATTGTGCTGGGCGCGAACCGCCTAGGACGCGGGTTGAAGCCGTTCGAAAAGCGCTAGCCTTACCGCCCCTGCGCACGCCAGCGGCGGACAACACGCTCAAGGATCGCCTCTTCACCGCCAGTTTCCTGCCAGAGCACCGAGAATAAAGGATCTTCGGAAGCAGGGCGCTTGTCTTCCTCAAGCGTATCGAGCGCGACGCGTATAGGGATGGCAACACCTTCACCGCAGATAATGCATTCACGGTTGCGTAGCGCCGGAATCGAATCGAGGAAGCCGCGCGCACCTTCGGGCATGGCCGCCCGGACATAGGCCTGGTCGCGATCATTGTTCAGTCGCATCGAAATGATCGTGCCGCATTGCGACAGCACACCTTCTGCAAGGTCAGACGGTCGCTGCGTGATCAGGCCAAGCGAGACGCCATATTTACGGCCTTCCTTGGCTATCCGTTCCAGAATCGTGCGCACCGCACTGTCCCCGGCTACACGATCCGACGGAATATATCGGTGCGCCTCTTCGCAGACGAACAAGATTGGGCGGTGCGGTTCGTTGCGCGACCAGATCGCATAATCGAACACCAAGCGCGACAATACGGCAACCACGGTCGAGGTAATGTCCGAAGGCATAGAGGACACGTCGATGATCGAGATCGGCTTGCCATGGCTGGGCAGGCGAAAGATCTTCGAAAGGAATTCTGCCATGGTGTCGCCAACAAGCATACCCGAGAACATGAAATTATAGCGCGGATCGGCCTTCAATTCCTCAATCTTGCCGCGCAGCCGCATGAATGGCGCGGTGCTGGTCGCTTTGTCCAGCTTGCCCATCTCATTCTGGATGATCGTAGTCAGATCGGAAAGCAGATAGGGAACCGGCGCGTCGACCGTCAATTTGCCGATCGTTGCAGCGAGGCGGTTTTTCGAACGGGCCTGCAACAGGCATTTTGCCAGAATGTCGCAGTCCATCTGCCGCTCATCGCCAGACGATGTGACGAACACCTCACAATGCTCGGCAAAGTTCATCATCCAATAAGGCAAAGCAAGGTTGTTGACATCGTAAAGGGCGCCATTGCCCTTGAAGGCTGCGGAATATTCACCGTGCGGATCGACCATCACGATATGGCCTTCGGGTGCCATGTCGCAAATCCGGTGCAGGATCAGCGCGGCGCTGGTCGATTTACCGGTACCGGTTGAACCCAACAGCGCGAAATGCTTTCCAAGCATGGCATCGACATAAAGTGCGGCGCGAATATCGCGGGTCGGAAAGACCGTACCGATATTCACATGAGCACGGCTATCAGCCGCATAGACCTGTTTAAGATCGCTGCTGGATACCGCATAGACTTCGGAACCGGGCACCGGATAGCGGGTAACACCGCGCCGGAAATGGTAGATCTTGCCTGTCAGCCGTTCCTCATCACCTTCGCCAAGGAAATCGACCTGCGCCATGATCGTGTCGGTTGATGCAAGATCGAGCCGCTGCGTGCGGATGTTGGCCAGCAACCAGACATTGCCGACCCGGATCTTCACCTGGCTGCCGACCTGGCCAGCATTGGAAATGGCAGGGTCATGATGGCTCAGCAGATTGTTGATGCTCGACGCGCTCAGGCTGATCTGTGAGCCTGAACCCGCAATTTCAACAACGGCGCCGATCTTGTGAAGCGCGCCTTCGGTGGCCTGATGGCTGCGCTGAACAGGCTGGACACCAACCGGACTAGCAGGTGCAGCCGCCGGGGCGGGTTGCGACGGCGTAAAGCCGACCGGTCCGGTTGCAGCAGCTTCGGACGAACCCGGCACAGTCGGAATAGGCTGCATCCCTGAAAAGCCGCGGCCGGAAAAACTGTCGCTCATGCTGGTACCCCGTTGTTCGTGCCGCAACGCTAGGGTGGTAAAGTTAATTTTCGCCTAAATGGCGCTCAAGAAGCGACTGTTAAGGCGTCAGAGCCGGCGAAACACGAAGCCCGCGAACCAACCGAGAAACAGCGAGATCAACACGGCAAACGCGCCATAAATCAGGC
>JAJTFR010000031.1 GCA_021298455.1 Sphingomonadales bacterium
CGCGGCATTCCTGACGTATTGATATCGCCAATCGTGCCGACATTCCGGCCGCGTCCGATACCAAAGACCAGGCCATTGCCGTCATTGTCACGCGAAGTGAAGTTGGAAGCGATTTCCTTGGCCAGCGAACGGCTGACTTCCGCGATGCGCACCTGCAGGTTGACCTGCTGCGGGACGGCGGTTTTCAGACGGCTGACCACGCGGACGGGATCGCCGTCGGTCTGCCTGTCGCCAACCAGAAGCCGCACGAGATTTTCAGCCTCGGCAATGTCCTCCGGCTGGGCAACCGTGCCCGTCAAAAGAACGATGCCCGACATGGTCGTGACGGTGATATCTGCCTCTGGCATTGCCAGTTGCAGCATCTGGTCGATCGAATTCAGATATTGGCCGACACGGACGGTGGCTGTGTAGACGGTGCGTCCGGCAGCATCCGTTGCGTAGACTGTCGTTTCACCCGCGCTTTTGCCGAAGATGTAAAGCTGCCTGGGGCTGCGCACATCCACATCGGCGATATTGGGGCTGGAAACTACAACATCGCTGACGCCCACCGGCAGATTGATCTGCTCGCCTCGGCCAATCGAAAGGACGACGACCTTGCCGTTGTTTGCGCTGTTGGCGGATTTTGCCGAGGCAGCGGGTGCGGCAATTGCCGGGCTGCCAAATGTTGCGGCGACTGCGATCGCTGCGACACCGGATTTGATAAGGTTCGAAAGGGTCATGTCAGTTACCTCCGGTCCACATTGACTTCTTCAACAGAACCGGCGCGCGAAACGCGAACGATGCTGCCACGACGTACTTTTTCGATCTGTTTTTCGACCTTGATCTGTTCAGCGGCGATCTGAACCGGCGTGGTTGCCGGGGGTGTGCGTCGCTGGAAGCGCGATACATCGCCGCCGGTTGCATAAGTTGACGGTCCTGCCACCGGCTGCTTCTCGATCAAAGTGAGGAACTTCTCTTCTTCTTCACGAGTGGCGCCGTTCGGAACCTTGACTTCGCCTGAAGCTAGCGCCAGCTCAAGTTCAGCGGCATTATCGGCCAGCGCGCGCAGCGACAGGCTCAGTGTACCGATGGTTTGCGCAACGGCGATTTTTTCCGCAAGGCGCGGCGTTACTTCAAGCGTAACGAGCCGGTACTTCGACGGTTTGGTCTTGCCCTCGGCATCGACGCTGGGTGTCGAACGCTGATCGGTTGCAAGAACACGCAAATTGCGGATGACGGTTTCGGAGACTTTCAACGACTGGCCGGTGCCGGCACCATTCACATTCTGTGTCAGCACTAGGTCAACACGGTCGCCAGGGAATACAAAGCCTGCAACGCCTGTCAGCGCCGACACCGGTACTGAAACGGCGCGCATGCCCGGCCCGAGGGCGGCTGCAAGGAAACCGCGATCACCCGGCGATACGAGCGATCCCTGCGTTACCGGCTGCCCTGCCGTGATATTGTTGCGAACAACGGTACCGATCAGATTGCTGGTGGCATCGGGCTCACCCTCTTTCTGGATGAAATAGGCTGCCTCGATCAGTTCTGAGGGCCAGGGCTGGTAGCGGATGGCATCGGCAGTCAATATCGTGCCGACAGGCAGTGATCGGGTTGCCACGATGACCTTGGGGCCGGTAGGCACCGGTTTCTGGGCCACGGCTTTAGGTGCTGCATCGCCGCCAGCAAACATGCTGCGTGCCATGAAGGCGGTGACTGCAGCGATCAGCAACGCGCAGACCAACAAAATGACTTTTCTCTTATCCATGACGAACAAGCTCCTGAACGGTCCCCTGAATGGAACAGCTAATCACCCAAAATGCTTAAAAAATTGTTCACCGGCACTCCAAAGGCCTGCGATTGCGATTGCTACGCCATAGGGCACCCGGACGGGTCCGGTTCCCTTTCGCAGCTTGTGTGTAATGAAGAACAGGACCGTCACTGCCGCACCCAGCACGCTGGCATTGAACAGGAATCGGATCAGTTCGACGGGAGGAAGCCATAGGGCCACGGCGGCAAACAGTTTGACGTCGCCGCCACCCATCATGCCGAAGCGAAAAAAAATAGCGAAAAACAAGAAGGTAAGGACACCACCGCCGATGAAAAATCCCACCTGCGGCCATCCGAATTGATTTATTGCGAGCCAGTAAAGCGGCGCGCCAAGTACGATTGCAGCACTAACCTTGTTGTAGATCAGCCGATATTTTATATCGGTATAGACCGATACCAGCAGGCAGATTGCCAAGCCGGAAAGCAATGCGTAAGCGAAGATGATCTGGTCCATATCACCAAGCAATTAACCATCAGACATTACCAAAAGGTAACCATGCCCGAGGCTCACTCGATGTTCGACCGCCGGTCCATACCGCCCCATGCACGCGAAACCATGTGGAACGCAGCTGATGGATGGCCAATCCGCAGGATCGATTTTTCCGCTAACGTTGACGCGCTAGCGGTGCCGCGCGGCGCGCTGCTTTTCCTGCCGGGGCGGGGTGACCATTATGAAAAATATCTGGAAACGCTGGATCAATTCGCGCGCCAAGGCTGGCAGGTCACGGCCGTGGACTGGCGTGGTCAAGGGGGATCGGGCCGTTTGCTGGCCGACCCCAATGTCGGTTACATTGATGATTTCGGAACTTGGGTTTCCGATCTGCGGAATTTCTGGTCAAAATGGACGACTGAACAAACTGGCCCCCATGTGGTCGTGGCGCACAGCATGGGTGGACACCTTGTGATGCGTGCACTGGCGGAAGGTGCGATAGCGCCCGATGCCGTCGCACTATCTGCTCCGATGCTTGGGATCGACACCATGGGCTTGCCCTATGCTCTGCACCACGCCATCGCCAAGCTGTTTTGCCGTATCGGCGATCCCGATCGCGCAGCGTGGAAGGAGGGCAAAAAGCCGGGATCACCGCTCAGCTTGCGTTCGAATATCCTGACTCACGATGCCGATCGCTACGCAGATGAAGTCTACTGGTGGCAGGCACGGCCCGATATCCGCCTTGGCCCGCCAAGTTGGCATTGGGTGGAGCGGGCGATTGCATCGACGCGCGCGCTGAACGAGCCGGGCATTCTGGAAGCTATTAGGACGCCGGTTTTGATGTTGGCAACACGGGCCGACCGACTGGTCGATACCAACCGGATCGAGCGAGATGCCAAGCGGTTGCCCGATTGCGAATTGCTGCTCTTCGGGAAGGAAGCCGCGCACGAATTACTGCGTGAGGCGGACCCTGTCCGGAACCGCTGCATCGAAGCAATAATGGCTTTTTTCGATCGCCGCGCGCCACGTTCATGAGCCAGTTTGATATAGCGATCATCGGCGCAGGTATTGCAGGGGCGAGCCTTGCAGCGAATCTGCGGTCGGGGAGCAGAGTTCTACTGCTCGAAGCCGAGGATCATCCCGGTTATCACGCGACTGGGCGCTCGGCCGCCTTTTGGAGCGAAACCTATGGCGGACCCGATGTCCAGCCATTGACCAGCGCGTCGCGCGCCTTTCTTGAAGCGCCCCAGCCCCAATTTGCGCCAAACGGCTTTCTGACACATTGCGGTGGCCTGCACCTTGCGACTGGCGCACAGGCGCCACTTGCCCAAAATATGCTAGACGCTTTTGCAGGCAGCGCCGTCGAGCTTGGCATGATGGAAAGCTCCGCACTGGACGCTATTCTTCCGGGGCGTCGGCCGGGATGGGATGTAGGCCTATGGGAGTCAGATTGCTGCGACATTGACGCAGGCGCGCTGCACAATCATTATTTGGCCGCAGCACGACGCAAGGGGGTTCGGTTATCTGTCCGAGCCGGAGTGAAGGCGATCACCCGTCGTTCCGACGGATGGCTACTCGATACCGCAGCCGGCAGCATCGAAGCCGCAACGATTGTTAACGCCGCTGGTGCCTGGGCGGACGAGGTAGCGATTATGGCGGGTATGCAGCCAGTGGGCATCACCCCCTACCGGCGGACGATGCTCCAGTTGCGTATGGTCGATCCGGTGCCTGAAAGCCTACCTCTTGTCGTCGGCTTGGATGGCAGCTTTTATTTCAAGCGCGAGTCGGACTTCCGCATCTGGTTGAGTCCTCATGATGAGACGGCATCGCCTCCTTGTGACGCTGCGCCTGACGAAGTTGACGTTGCGCGCGCGATTGACCGGCTAGAGACGGTGCTCACTTGGCGTATCGCATCGGTTGAACGCAAATGGGCGGGATTGCGCAGTTTTGCTTCAGACCGCCTGCCGGTTATCGGACCCTCCCCTGAAGACCGTGCGTTTTTCTGGTTGGCGGGGCAGGGCGGGTTCGGCATGCAGACGGCCCCGGCAATTGCCAAGATTGCTGCTTCCTTGCTGCAAGGCGGCACGCCGCAGCTGATTGGAGTTGACCACCGTCGTTACCTGTCGGACCGGCTTCATTGATTTTACATCGCTTGGCATTGGCGGCGGCCATCAGGCTTGATATCCCAGCATCAGGGCGAAATGCCCAATCGCGAAAGGACCCGTCATGGCGCATTATTTCGAGATCAAGCAGAACAAGGCCGGCGAATATGTCGCCTATTTCAAGTATAATAGCGAAGCGATTTTCTGGACCGAGGGCTATAAATCCAAAGCCTCGGCGAAGAACGCGATTGAATCGATCCTGAAAAACGGCCCCGGTGCCGAAGTCCGCGATGGCTGACCCAAGCTAAGTGCGTCAACCGGCTGTGGCAGCGGCGTCGCTGGCCAGCCGGTCGGCCCGTTCATTTTCAGGGTGGCCATTATGGCCTTTGACCCAGATCCATTGCACCTTGTGCCGTGCGACAGCCTCAATCAGTTCATGCCACAAATCGGCATTACGGACCGGCTGTTTTGAAGCGTTCTTCCAACCGTTGCGCTGCCAGCCCGCCACCCATTTGGTGATGCCGTCGAGCACATATTTGCTATCCGTATGCAGGGTCACTGCACAAGGTTCGATCAATAGGTTAAGGGATTTGATCGCTGCGGTCAGCTCCATTCGGTTGTTGGTGGTATCGGGATCGCTGCCTGAAATATCCTTTTCGTGTCGGCCATAGCGGATGACTGCACCCCAACCGCCGGGGCCTGGATTTCCTTTACATGCGCCGTCGGTGAAGATTTCCACCTGTTTCATTACCGTCTCCCGAACAGTTGGTCCGCGGCTGCCGTGCGATAGAATTGCAACCGGCGATGAAAGGCGAGGGGGTCTTTGCGGGTGACGATTGCATCCGGCGGCGTGTTGATCCAGTCGAAAAGCCGCGTCAGCAGGAATCGCATCGATGCTCCACGTGCAAGTGTTAGGAAAAGCTCGATTTCGCTCTCTTCAAGCCGAACAATGTCAGAATATCCGCCAATCAACGCATCGCTGATCGCTGGATTAAACACCGATCCATCTGCGCTGAAACACCATGCTGCATGCGTTACCGCAAGATCATAGGCGCGAAAATCGGTGCAGGCGAAGTAAAAGTCGATCAATCCCCCCAGAGTTTGGCCCTTGAACAGGACATTGTCGGGAAACAGATCGGTATGGACTGCGCAGGCGGGCAGATTGTTTGGCCATTGCGCGACAAGCCAGGTCAATTCGGCGGCAATATCGTCGGCAAGACCAGCCGAAAGTTCGTTTGCGGCCGAGTGTTCGCAACGGTCAAAGAGTGCTTGCCACGAATCGATGCCGAGACGGTTGGGTTTTTTCTGTTCGAAACCCGTCACCGAAACATGCATTTTCGCTAGCGCAGCCCCGACGGCGCGTGCCTGCTCGGGTAAGGGTTCGGATACCGAAATGCCGGGTAGAAACTCGATCAGACAGGCTTTTTTGCTTGCCAGATCTTGCAGCCAATGGCCGCCGCGATCTTCGATGAAACGGGGAACAGGCGATCCCGCCAGATATAGATGTGCCAGCAGATCGTGAAACCACGGGAGGTCCGCAGGATCGACCCTGTTTTCATACAGCGTCAGAATGAATCGTGCGCGGTCGGTTTCAAGCAGATAGTTGCTATTCTCTACGCCTTCGGCGATGCCCTTCATCGAAACCAGATGCCCGACGTCGTAACGGTCGAGCAATATCTGCGCAGCCTCGGCGCTGACCTGCGTATAGACCGCCATTATGCTGCATCGGCCTCAAGCGTCAGAGCGCGGGGCAGTTTAAATGTGATGCTCTCCTCCGCGGTCGTTACCTGTTCTTCCGACACGTCATAGGCTTCGGAAAGCTGGCGGATGAACTGGCGCACCAAAACTTCGGGGGCAGAGGCACCCGCAGTTATGCCGAGCGTCTTCACGCCTTTCAGCCAGGCAAAATCGATATCCTCTGCACGTTGGACGAGGCGTGACGGCGTGCCTGCACGTTCGGCCACTTCAACAAGGCGGAGCGAGTTGGAACTGTTGGGCGCGCCGATGACCAACACAAGGTCACAACGCCCGGCAATGGCTTTTACCGACGCCTGGCGATTGGATGTCGCATAACATATGTCTTCGCCCTTGGGGCCGACAATCGAGGGAAAACGGCGCTGTAATATGGCGACGATTTCGGCGGTATCATCAACAGACAAGGTTGTTTGTGTCAGAAAAGCGAGGTTGTCTGAATCGACGCCCGCAACCGATTCTGCATCTTCCACAGTCTCGATCAACGTCATTGCACCGAACGGAACCTGCCCAAATGTGCCGATGACTTCGGGATGGCCTTCATGGCCGATGAACAGGATGTGCCGTCCGGCTTCGACCTGGCGTTCGGCCTGCCGATGGACTTTGGAAACCAACGGACAGGTGGCATCCAGATAATCAAGTTGGCGGTTACGGGCATCTTCGGGCACCGACTTCGGTACGCCATGCGCAGAAAAAACAACATGTCCGCCTTGCGGAACTTCGTCCAATTCCTTGACGAAAACGGCTCCCTTATCGCGCAGGCTGTCGACTACAAATTTGTTGTGGACGATTTCGTGGCGGACGTAGACGGGGGCGCCGTGCCGTTCGAGCGCAAGTTCCACGATCTGGATGGCGCGATCGACCCCTGCGCAAAAGCCGCGCGGCGCGGCAAGCAGGATTTCAAGTTTGGGGCGGGCAATGGATTGTTCAGTCATCGGCAATGTCATTTAGATAGTATCGTCGCATCGGCCAAGAGCTTTCCCTTGTTGCACAGCGAGGAATGCACCGATAAAGACCCGGCAACAGGCGAAAGCCGTCAAAATTGCGAAGGAATGCCATCGATGAAAGCCCTGCCAATCGCTTTGCCTCTTGCCGTAATGCTTCTGGCAGGATGCGCGCGTGACGGCGAACTGGATGTTTCATCCGGGGTCGGCATTACCGCGACACGCACCGGCTGCCCAGTTGTTGCGATCGCCGAAGGCACAGGGGACATCACGCTTTTCAACCCGCCGTCCAGCCAGACAGCTGACGCAGTCGATGTTGTGGCAACGATCACCAAGGTGCGGCCATCATGCACTGCAGGCGAAAAAATCTATTCGATAGCCGATTTTGAAGTGCATGCCCGGCGGAACGGAACAGGTGGCGCGCGCAGCGTGACGCTGCCTTATTTCTCAACCGTGGTTCAGGGCGGTTCGGCCGTGATCGCGAAACGCGTTGGCCAGGTGACGATCAATTTTGCCGATGGGCAGGATCGCGCGACTGCGATGGGCAAGGCAGCCAGCTATATTGACCCTGCCGCCGCTTCGCTGCCGCCGGCCGATGCTGCACTCGATCCGATGGCCGATCCAGCAGTTCGGGCCGCGATGCAACGTGCCAGTTTTGAACTGCTGATCGGTTTCCAGCTTACCGAAGACCAACTCCGATATAATGTGACGCGTTAAGCGTTGCCCAATCGGGGGCGAGCGCCCCCTTTTTCTTTCCTGCAGCATGGGATAGGGGGCAGCAACAACTGCCGCTGTGCCAGCTTTTCAGGAAATGAATATCGTGACCCTTTTTGCCAACTTTACCGCGCATCTGCATGTAGCGCTTGATGCCCTTGAAGCCGCCGGAACCCTGCCGGCAGGGCTGGATCGCGGCAATGTGACTGTAGAGCCGCCGCGCGATCCTGCGCATGGCGATCTGGCGACCAATGCCGCGATGGTATTGGCGAAGCCGGCAGGCAGCAATCCGCGCGCATTGGCCGAACTGATAGCGGGCGAACTTGCGAAAGCACCGGGCGTTAACGGCGTTGATATCGCTGGACCTGGCTTCCTTAACCTGAAACTCGACGCATCGGTTTGGCTTGACGAATTACGCGCCATTGCTGCCCGAGGTGCCAACTATGGCCGTTCGTCGATGGGCAGTGGCCGCCGCGTGAATGTCGAATATGTGTCAGCCAATCCCACCGGGCCGATGCATATGGGGCATTGCCGGGGTGCAGTGGTTGGCGATGCGCTGGCAAATCTGCTGGAGTTTTCCGGATATGCAGTAAAGCGCGAATATTATGTCAACGATGCCGGCGGGCAGGTCGACGTTCTCGCCCGCTCCGTGCACCTGCGCTATCGCGAGGCTTTGGGCGAAACGATAGGCGACATCCCCGAAGGACTGTATCCGGGCGATTATCTTGTTCCTGTTGGCCAGCGTTTGGCGCGCGAACATGGCAATGCCCTTGTTGGCAAGCCCGAGAGCGAATGGCTTGCATTGTTCCGCACCGCTGCGGTCGCCGATATGCTGGTGATGATCAAGGATGACTTGGCCTTGTTGGGCATCCATCACGATCTGTTCGCATCGGAAGCCGAAGTGCAGAACGCGAAGAAACCAGAAGCAGCGGAGGCCTTTCTGCGCGAACACGGGCTGGTTTATGACGGTGAACTCGAAGCGCCGAAAGGCGAACTCGACCCCGATTGGGAACCGGTAACGCTGCCGCTATTCAAATCGACGGAGTTTGGCGACGATCAGGATCGGCCGATCCGGAAATCCGATGGCAGCTGGACCTATTTCGGTGCCGATATGGCCTATCATTTCCAGAAAGCGCAGGATGCCGACTGGTTGATCGATATCTGGGGTGCCGATCATGCCGGCACCGTGAAGCGGATCAAGGCGGCGGTCGCCGCGCTGACGGAAGGCAAGACCGATTTCGACGTGAAGCTGGTTCAGATGGTCCGTTTGCTGCGCGGAGGAGAGCCGATCAAAATGTCAAAGCGGGCGGGCAACTTTGTTACCCTGGCAGATGTGGTCCGTGAGGTCGGTAAGGATGTTGTCCGCTTTACAATGCTGACCCGCAAAGCCGACGCCCAGATGGATTTCGATTTTGCCAAGGTTGTAGAGGCATCGAAGGACAATCCGGTTTTCTATGTCCAATATGCCCATGCGCGTATCTGTTCGACGCTACGCAAGGCTGAAAATGAGGAAGGTTATCGCCCGGACGTCAGTCATGTGGCGATGCTGGGTGATGAAGAACTGGCGCTTGTGCGCGAGGCGGCGAACTTCCCGCGCATCGTTGAGGCTGCTGCAAAGGCGGGTGAACCACACCGAATTGCCTTTTTCCTCGGCGACCTTGCTGCCGCATTCCACGCTTATTGGAACCTCGGCAATGATCGTCCGGACAAGCGCTTCATATTGGCACAATCGCCTGAATTAAGCGCCGCAAGGCTTTTCTTGGCGGACAATTTGGGGCAGGTTATTCGAAACGGTCTGCAGTTGATGGGGGTTGATGCAGCCGAGCAAATGTAAGAACCCTGCAAAGGACCAGCCATGACAGACAACAAGCAAGACGATAATCTGGGGCTCGACGATCCGGATCGCCTGCCCTGGCTCGAAACCGCAGATGGTTATGAATATGAAGAGAGCGCCTCGCCGCTTAAAGTGGCGGGTCTGGTAATGGGCGGGCTTTTGCTGCTCGCTGCAATAGTCGGCGGCATTTACTGGCTGCAACGTAACCAGTCAGGCGGCAGTTCAGGCAATGGCGAGCTGATCGCCGCTCAGGAAGGCAATTACAAGGTTGCCCCGACCGATCGCGAAGGCAAGAGCTTTGAAGGTGAGGGCGATGCCGCCTTTGCTGCAAGCGAAGGTAAGAAGGTCGGCGCGAGCATCGATCCGGCTAAGGCCAAAGCTGCAGAGGCCGCGCCTGCCGCTTCTGTTGCAACCGCTGGTACAGCGTCGGCTTCGGCTGGCGCAGCGCCTACAGGATCAGGTTTTGTCCAGCTTGGGGCGTTTAGCGATACGGCAAAGGCAGGTCAGGCTTGGACTGCAATGGGCCAGCGCTTCGGTTTCCTCTCGGGGCTGAACCGCCGGGTTGTTGAAGGCGCGGCTGAAGGCGGACGCAAGGTTTTCCGCTTGCAGGCCGTTACCGCCAATCCCGCCGCTGCGCAGCAGCTTTGCGCAAAGCTGAAAGCGGCAGGCGAAAACTGCATGGTGGTGAAATAAGCCTTGGGTAACTGCTAATGATGCGCTGAAACGTGTGCAATGGGGCTGTAGGACGCGTGCGCGTTGCAGCCCTTTTTGCACAGTTTTTGGCGCAGAATGGGGCAGAGGCGCTTGTGCGAATGCACAAGCTGACCTAGCCTTGTATCCATGGAGCGCAGACTTTGAGGCAGGCGATGAAGCCCGTAATTTTTGGACTCTCCGGTCTCGAGCTGACCGCCGACGAGCGCGCCTTTTTTCGCGAATGTCAGCCGGCGGGCTATATAATCTTCAAGCGCAACATAATGGATCGCTTCCAGTTGCGGGCGTTGGAGGTGAGCGGCCGCGCCGATGTTCCGATCCTCATCGATCAGGAAGGCGGCCGTGTTGCCCGGATGCAGCCGCCGGTGTGGCCCGTCTTTCCCGCTGGCGCCGTCTTTGACGCGCTTTACGACATTTCGGCGATGACTGCGATAGAGGCCGCGCGGGTGAACGCATATGCGCTGGCGCTGACGCTTGCGGAGGTTGGGATCAACGTGAATTGCGCGCCTTTGCTGGATGTGCGCGTCCCAGAAACCCATGCCGCGATCGGTGACCGGGCAATGGGCAGTGATCCGATGCGCGTGGCAGCGCTTGGTCGTGCGGTTCTTGATGGTTTGCAATCCGGCGGTGTGGTTGGCGTCGTTAAACATATGCCGGGACATGGTCGCGCGCTTGTCGACAGCCACCATGAATTGCCCAAGGTTAGCGCGACGAGAGAGGAACTGGAGCAGGATTTCAGCCCGTTCCGTAGCCTCAACAGGGCCCCAATGGGGATGACGGGGCATATCGTATTTGATGCCTATGATCCGGATCTGCCGGCCACAATGTCTCCCACCATCATCAACGATGTGATCCGCGGTGATATCGGATTCGACAATCTGCTGATGAGTGACGACCTCGATATGAAGGCGCTTTCGGGGGATATTGCCTGGCGCGCAGAGGCGTGCATCGTGGCAGGGTGCGACATTGCTCTTAATTGCTGGGGGCGGATGGATGAAATGGTCCAGATTGCCAACCGACTGCCTGAAATGGGGTCGCCGGCACTGGAGCGTTTAGATCGCGCCATGGCGACGGTCGGGCCTGTTGAGTATGCCGACGATAAACTCGCTGCCTTGCTGGACAAGCGGGATCAACTGATCGCCATTGGAGAGGACCGCATTGACAGCAAGCTGACCCGGGCAGCGACTGGGGCGGCATGAGCGCGTCTTTGGACCTCGACTTCGACGACGCTGCGGCGGAATCTGCGCCATCAGAAAACGTGGATCGGCTAAAAATCGATATTGACGGCTGGGAAGGTCCGCTCGACCTGCTGCTGACGCTAGCGCGCAATCAGAAGGTCGATCTGCGCCAGATCTCCATCCTGCAGTTGGTTGAGCAATATCTGCATTTCATTGAAAGCGCGCGTGCGCTGAAGTTGGAACTCGCCGCCGATTATCTGGTGATGGCGGCATGGCTTGCCTATCTGAAATCAGCGCTGCTGTTGCCCAAGGACCCGACCATTGATCCTTCGCCGGAAGAACTTGCGCTGCGCTTGCAACTACGCCTGGAAAGGTTGAACGCGATGCGGGAAAGCGGCGCGCGGTTGATGGCACGGGACCGTATAGGTCGTGATGTTTTTCTGCGCGGCACACCCGAAGGCCTGCGCGTTGTCCGCACCACCGCCTGGGATTGCAGCTATTTCGAACTCATCGCGACCTATGGACAAATACAGGCACGCAGCGCGCCTGTAATGCACGTTGTCAAACGGCGAGCGGTGATGACACTCGACGAAGCGCTTGATCACGTTTCCAAAATGCTAGGCGTTGCACTTGAATGGACGTCGCTTGAAGCATTTCTGCCCAAGGATGCAGATCCGCAATTGCGGCGTTCGGCGCTAGCGTCGAGCTTTCTGGCGATGCTCGAACTGGCAAAACAAGGGCGATTGGAATTGCAGCAGGAAACAAGTTTTGCGCCGTTGATGGTGAAGGTCAGTCATGGCTCGATTTCGGAGCGAGCGCATCAATGATGATCGAACATGATCCTGCCATACGCGCGGTTGAAGCAACGCTGTTTGCCGCTCAAACGCCAATGACGGTGGAGCAGATCAAGGCTTATGTCGGCGAGGCAATTGATGTCGCTGATGCGCTGACCCGGCTTGAAGCGCATTATGCCGGGCGCGGTATAGAATTGGTCAAGCGGGGCAAGGCCTGGCACTTCCAGACGGCGGCTGATCTGGCGCATTTGCTGCGCCGCGAGCGGGAAGAAAGCCGCAAACTGAGCCGCGCGGCGGTCGAAACACTTGCTATCATCGCCTATCATGAGCCGGTCAGTCGCGCCGAGATAGAGGCGATCCGAGGCGTCCAGATTTCCAAAGGCACATTGGACGTGCTGATGGAGGGATCCGGTTGATCTGGCGTTTGATGGGATGCAAGGTGTTTCCGCGGTCGAAAATGGCGATTTGCCCGAAGGTGGCGATAGCGAACTGGAAATTGGTGACGAAAGCGCCTAGACCGCAAGCGCAATATAGCGGCCGCGAGGTTCGTGAAGGGAAAAAATCCCCTCTAGGAGTTTGAAAAATGGGAAGTTTTAGTATCTGGCATTGGCTGGTGGTCGGCATTATCATCTTGCTGCTTTTCGGCCGCGGTCGTTTTTCCGGCATGATGGGTGATGTCGCAAAAGGCATCAAGGAATTCAAAAAAGGCATAGCCGAAGACGAAGATTCCAAGCCCGCGGCGCGCATCGAAAGCCCGCAGCCGACCGTTGTCGACGCCGATAAGCAGACCGACAAGACCAGCTGAACCTGCGAAGGCGCTGAAACCGCATGTTTGACATCGCTTCCAGCGAATTGATCCTTGTCGCGCTGATTGCCCTACTGGTGATCGGTCCTAAGGATCTGCCGCGCGTCCTGCGCGCTGTCGGCAATTGGCTGAGTAAAGCGCGGCGCATGGCTGCGCATTTCCGCGGCGGACTCGATGAAATGGTTCGGCAATCTGAAATTGAGGAACTCGAGAAGAAATGGGCCGCAGAAAATCAACGCATCATGCGCGAATTTTCTGCCGATCCGGTCACCGACAACTCAAGTGTGCGCCAATATGATTCGCTGCCGCCGCCTGACATAGAGCCTGATCCTGCCAAGGATGCTGACGCGAAGGCAGACCCGAAGCCGTGAGCGAGCTTGAAGATAGCAAAATGCCCTTGCTCGATCATTTGATCGAGCTGCGCAACCGCTTGCTCTGGTGCGTGCTCGCGCTCGCAATTGCCTTTGGCATTTGCTTCTATTTCGCTCAGACGATTTATGGCTGGCTCGTGCAGCCGCTGAAGAATATCGGGCATGACCGGTTGATTTATACAGATATCTTCGAAGCGTTTTTCGTTCAGGTGAAGGTCGGCCTTTTCGCGGCGCTGATGGTGAGCTTTCCGGTTTTCGCAACCCAGATATGGCGGTTCATTGCGCCAGGCCTTTACCGGAAAGAAAAAAAGGCTTTCCTGCCTTTTCTGCTCATGACGCCGATATTGTTCGGCATGGGCGCCAGCATGGCCTATTTCGGCGCAATGCCCGTCGCCTTGCGCTTTCTTCTGGGGTTTGAAGGCAATGTCGGCGGAGTAACGCAAGAGGCCTTGCCCGGCGTTGGCAATTATCTGAACTTTTCGACCACCTTCATTTTCGGCTTTGGCGTTGCCTTCCAACTGCCGGTGTTGCTGATGCTGCTGGAACGGGCTGGCATCGTCACTTATGAACAGTTGAGGGATGGTCGGCGTTACGCAATTGTTGGCGCGTTCGTGGCTGCGGCGGTGTTGACCCCGCCAGACATTATCTCACAGCTGCTGCTCGCGATCCCGCTCTGTCTGTTATACGAACTTGCGCTGATCGCCATTCGCTTCACGCACAAGAAGCGTACACAAGAGGTTGACGCCGCTGCCGAAGACGAAGGCGAACCTGCGTAAGGCAGCCTAGGGCCTTCCCGACACCTCTGCGTTAAATCGCGCGGTCGCCAGCTTCGCCAACCGATTCGATATCCCTGCCAAGGCCCTTCACGGTGTTGCACGCGGACAGTAACAGGCTGGCGGCAATCAGTGATGCAGCGATGATCTTGCGCATGTCGAATTCCTCTTTTCTGTTATTCGCATGACATGCGCTACGCTTCCTTAACGCCAGATGAGTTGCGGTATTAAAAGCTCAATCTTGCGGTGAGTCGGAAATCACGTCCAGAAAGCGGCACAAAATCCTTGGTGAACGACGCGGCGCGGCGGGCGGTTACATCGAAGATATTGTTGGACGACGCGATGAACACAATATTTCGATCAGCGCCAAGGGGGCGCCAACTGACCGAAGCGTTGACCATAGTGAAGCCCGCCGTGTCGGTTTCGAAGGCTGCCGTCCGCTTCTGATCGGCTGACCATTCCACTTCACCGCGCAGATCAAGCGCGCCGCTCTTCAGTTCTGCGCCGCCCAGCAGGCGGAGCGGCGGGATGCGCGGAACTGGTCCGCCGCCATTCGAAATGGTTGCGCGCGTATGGTCGGCGACCCCATCGACCACAAAGTCAAAGCCGCCGATCTGGCCCAGTCGCGCCGAGAGTTCGGCCTCGAAGCCCCAAAAGCGGGCTTTGTTTTGGAAATATTGGAAAACCGGCAGATTATCCTCTTCGGCGCCGGTAGCGTCTTCATAGATGAAGTTACTGAACCAGTTTGAATAGACGGTTGCGGTCGCTTTCACATTCGGGCTGTCGTAGCGTGCATAAAGCTCGAGATTCCATGCCTTCTCGCTGTCGAGCGTGGGGTCGCCAATTTCATAGGCCTGCGTTGCGATATGCGGTCCATCGGAGAACAGTTCTTCGACTGCTGGGGCTCGCGCGGTGCGAGATGCGTTCATGCCCAGCTTCAGGCTGCTGAATAGATAGGCAGCACCCATGGCGGCTGATACATTGTTAAAGGTTCGTTCGAGGCCCCGCGTCTGCGCTTCCTGCGTCACGCTGTCATAGCGCAAGGCACCCTCGATTTCGAAATTGCCCCAGCCATATTCTTGGAATGTGAAAAGACCCAATTGGCGTGTTCGGTTAGGCGGCACAAATGCTTCGGCGCCGATAGCCTCGAAGTCGCGTGTCAGATACTGGACGCCGCTGGCCCCGCGCCAGCCGTTACGATTGGCCTGCACGGCTTCGAAACGGGCTTCAATGCCGTCGCTGTTGAAGACAGTGCCGATTTCGTCGCCTTCAAATTCCGTGTGCGTATAGTCGGCATAGCCTGCCCGGAATGTCAGTTTCTCGATAAAGTCCCCGCTGGTTTCGACCTCGCCGCGGAGGTCGGCGCGATATTGGCGTAGCCCGATGGTGACATCTTCTTCACCCTTTGCGCCCATCGCGATTTTTTCGCCGGCACTCGCTTCTTCACCGCCATGGGCGTGCGCGGTGCCCGGGCGCGAGGGAATGCCGTAGCTTGTGTCGTAAATGCTGAACGACGCACCAAGATTGCCGCGTTCCCCGATAAAGGCCGCGCCGACGCCCGCGCTCCAGCTTTCGACGGCACTGTTGGGAATGCGCCCGCGATTTTCAGCAGCCTCCCGCAATTCCTCGGCTTCGTCGAGATGGCCCTCGGTAGCCTCCTCATCGGCGAGTTCGAGTACCTCTTCGCGAAGCTCGGGGGAGAGTTGATAACCGCCGATGCGCATATCGTCGCTTTTACGATAGCTACCGTCGACATGGACGACAATGCGGTTGGCCAAAGCCACGTCAACCGACGCGCCGCCCGACCATTCACTCGCTGCGCTGCCATAGCCGCCCAGCACGTCAACATGCGCCGGGGCCTCGGGGATTGAACGGGGAATCCGCTTGTCGATTGCGTTGACCGCGCCGCCCACAGCTTGGCCACCGAAAAGCAAAACCGCCGGTCCGCGCAATACCTCTATCCGCTCGGTGGTCAGTGTTTCGATCGTCACGGCGTGGTCAGCCGAGGTATTCGACGCGTCGATATTGCCGATGCCGTCAGTCAACACCGCGACGCGATTGCCCTGAAAGCCGCGCAAGACCGGGCGCGACGATCCGGGGCTAAAGCTTGTCGCAGAAATGCCGGGAAGCGATGTCAGCGTATCACCAATCTGGCCGCGTGATTGTTGGGCGAGATCTTCTCCGGCAAGGGCAGAGGTGCCCGCCAGCAGATCGAGCTTCTCAAAATAGGGGGCGGTGACGACAATTTCGCCGGTGCGGTGAAAGCTCCGTGGATTGATTGTGTGTTTCGACCAACTGATGTCAATACCTGCTAATTTCAATGTTATAACATATCAAGATATTTTCGCAGAGTTTCGATGAACGGGCATTGAGACGCGACGAGAGATTGAGGCGGGCAAAGTCGACGTTTTCCCTGGCAACCTTTTTCCAAATTAGGCCCGCGCCGCTTGCACAGAGTTGCAACCGCAACTAACGAAAGCAGTATGACTGCTATTGCATCCACACTCGATCTTATCGGAAATACGCCGCTGGTCCTGCTGAAGGGGCCGAGTGCGGAAACCGGTTGCGAAATCTATGGCAAGTGCGAATTTGCCAACCCCGGGGCGTCGGTGAAAGACCGGGCGGCGCTGTTCATCGTCCGCGATGCAGAAGCGCAGGGGTTGCTCAAGCCCGGCGGCACGATTGTCGAGGGAACGGCCGGGAACACCGGCATCGGGCTCGCGCTCGTTGGAAACGCGCTTGGCTATCGCACGATCATTGTCATGCCCGAAACGCAAAGCCAGGAGAAAAAGGACACGCTGCGTGCGCTTGGTGCCCAACTGGTGCTGGTGCCCGCTGCTCCTTTTTCCAACCCTGGCCATTTCGTCCACACATCTCGCCGTATCGCCGAAGAAACAGAAAATGCCGTCTGGGCAAACCAGTTTGATAATATCGCCAACCGCAAGGCACATATTGAAACCACGGCTGAAGAAATCTGGACGCAGATGGATGGTCGGATCGATGGCTTCACCTGTGCAGCGGGCACCGGCGGTACGATAGCGGGCGTCGGTCTGGGGCTGAAAGCAAAGGATGAGGCGGTTACCATCGCGCTCAGCGATCCACACGGCGCTGCGCTTTACAACTTTTATGCCCATGGCGAATTGCGGGCAGAGGGCAATTCGGTCGCCGAGGGCATCGGGCAGGGCCGGATTACCGCAAATCTGGAAGGCGCGCCGATCGACACGCAATTTCGCATTTCGGACGAAGACGGTTTGGTCTGGGTGCGCCGGCTGCTAGCAGAAGAGGGGCTATGCCTCGGACTGTCGTCGGGCATCAACGTTGCGGGCGCGGTTGAATTGGCGCGGCAATTGGGTCCGGGCAAGCGGATCGCAACGATCCTGTGCGACACTGGTTTTCGTTATCTTTCGACGCTTTATAACCCTCAATGGATGCAGGCAAAGGGTTTGGCGCCTATGCCATGGCAACTGGACTATTGACTAAAACCGATCCATCCTTGTTGCAGGAGTAATCATGGCGCGTTCAAATGTATCTGCCCTCCAGCGCATTCAAGTGGGTGTATTAGGCCTGCTGGCCGTGCTGCTGTTCGTCTATATTGCCAATTTGATATTGGAACGGGTGCCGTCCAGGAATACCTCCACTGCGGTGGAAGGCGCACCTGCGGCCGGCGGGTCGGCTAAGCTCAAGGACGAACCCCTAGCCGAACTGGGCGTGACGCCTGTGGTCGAGGAAAACCCTGAAACCGCAAAGGCTGCGCAGTCGGCGCCGCGATAAAATGCCGCGATGGAAATGGCTTTGGGCAATTGTGCCGGCCGGCTTGTGCGTGGCGATTGCACTTGCTGGTGCATGGTTTTTTCTAAGCCGCGCCAATGAGGCGCCGTCGACAACGAAGATCATCGTTCTGTCCAGCGTGCCGTTGCAATGGGGCGAGGCTGATATTGCCGCGATTGCGCAGGGCCAGGGGCGGCCCGATCCGCTCATTGCTCGCCTGTCAGAGGCGGGATCAGTCAGCTTCGCCGACTCCGTGGCGCAGATCCAGGCGGGGCGGCCCGACATTGCCTTGTTGATACAGCCACGCGCCCTGTCGCCCGATGAAATGGTGCGGTTGGATAAATGGGTCCGCGCTGGCGGGCGCTTGCTGTTATTTGCCGACCCGGCGTTCCAATGGCCGAGCGAGCAGCCGATCGGCGATCCGGACCGTCCATTGTTTACATCGCTGCTGTCGCCACTTTTTCAATATTGGGGCCTCGAACTTGCTTTCCCGATGGATGCCGAGGGCGCGGTCGTTGCTGCAAATCTGTCAGACCATGATGTAAAGCTGGCCTCGCCTGGGATTTGGCAGGCGATTGAAGACGCGAAAGGCAGCGCCAGCTGCCGCATCGATCTGGGGAGATATATGGCGGAATGCCGACCGGGAAAGGGGCAAGCCATCCTTGTGGCTGATGCCGACATGCTGGAGGCAAGTATGTGGCAGTCGGCAATTCCTGGTGTTGATACCAGCGATAACATCGAATGGCTGATTTGGGCGATCGGCCGACTCCGCGCGGGTGAGCGTGTTGTAGGCCACGCCGGGATTTGATG
Organism: Sphingomonadales bacterium; assembly: GCA_021298455.1. Classification (GTDB taxonomy): domain Bacteria; phylum Pseudomonadota; class Alphaproteobacteria; order Sphingomonadales; family Sphingomonadaceae; genus Sphingorhabdus_B; species Sphingorhabdus_B rara. The sequence continues at coordinate 18,793 of JAJTFR010000031.1, forward strand.
GGAAATCATGGGAGGCCGACAACGGCGTTGAAATTAATTGTGTAAAAACAATATGATGATTTATTTTTTGGGAAGTGGTTCAGGCCCTTGATCGAGCTATTATGACAGCAGTGAAATATTTAAATATAATAAAAACAGATATTTATGTAGTTTTTGTACTTTAGTCCCATAGAATCCCTCTTTTCACCCACGTTTTCCCTTGGTATGACCCCCTTATTCCGGGGTGGAATCCAATATGTCGTGCGTTCGCAGGAGCGTCATCGCAAAGGCTATGCGGCCTTTGCGACAAGGAGGATTTGCCCAAGCAGGTGAGGGGTCTTCGGGTACGTGTCTTCCTTCGTTGTCTATGCCGGTTCCGGACTGTCGACGATCGATGGCAAGGGGCGCGTCACCATTCCTGCAGAGCTGCGCGATACTGTGGCGCAGGCGTCTGGCGAGAATATTGTCTGCCTCGCGCGTCATCCCAGCCTACCCTGCCTGATCGGCTATGGTCGCGCCGAACGTCAGAAATTGCGGGAAGATATCGAGACCCAGTGGAAGGCTGCGGTCGAGCGTGGCGGTGAATTTGATCGCGAAACGGCCGGTGTTGTCGCGTCCTCGATTTTTGAAACAGCCTTTGAAAGCAGCGGCCGCTTCGTACTCCAGCCGATGCTGCGCCATTTCGGTCGACTGAATGAAAAGGCCTTTTTCTTCGGGGCCACAACGCATTTCATGCTGTGGAACCCCGAAATATTTATGGATTCCGCCCCGCCTGCTTTCGCGCATGTTCGCGAAGAGCTGGAATATTGGCTGGGCGAACATGGAAGGCGCGGCAAATGACGCAGCCTTCTCCTCATATTCCAGTCCTTCTGGATGAAGTGATTCACTCTCTGGCCATCACCCCTGGTTCAGATGTTGTGGATGGCACCTTTGGTGCAGGCGGTTACAGCCGGGCTATCCTGGCTGCGGGGGCGCGCGTTCATGCATTTGATCGCGACCCCGATGCGCTTGCGGCAGGTGCTGACCTTGCAGAGCGGAGTGGTGGTGCCTTGCGCTTCCACTCCGCCTGCTTTTCCGAAATGGATAAGCGGCTGGCCGAAGCTGGCGTTACTCAGGTGGACGCCGTCGTCCTCGATATCGGCGTATCCTCGATGCAGATCGATCAGGCTGACCGCGGCTTTTCTTTCCAGAAGGAAGGGCCGCTTGACATGCGCATGAGCCAGTCAGGGGAAAGCGCGGCGGATTTCGTCAACACTGCCGACGAGGCCGAAATCGCGAATGTCATCTTTCTCTATGGCGAAGAGCCGAAGTCGCGGCGCATCGCGCGCGCGATTGTCGCTGCACGCCCGATCGATACGACCACGCGTCTTGCGGAAATCGTCCGCAAAGCACTCGGTCATCGTCCTGGTGCTCCCAAAGACCCCGCGACGCGCACCTTTCAGGCGCTGCGTATCCATGTGAACCGCGAACTTGACGAACTGACTGCAGGTCTTGCCGCTGCCGAGCGCATCCTGAAGCCCGGCGGCCGCCTTGTGATCGTCAGCTTTCACAGTCTGGAAGACCGGATCGTGAAGCAGTTTCTGCGCGACCGCAGCGGATCGACGGCATCGGGATCACGACATATGCCCATCGTCAAGGCTGCGAACGAGCCTACATTCGAAAAACCGGCCAAGGCTATCCGTCCGGGAGCGCGCGAAATTGCCGCGAACCCGCGCGCTCGTTCATCCACATTGCGTTCCGCCATCCGTACGGCGGCACCGGTCTGGGATCAGCAGGAGCTTGCAGCATGACCCTGGCAATGAAGCGCCTCAAGAATATTGGCTGGCTTGCGCTTGTATTCATGGTAGCCGTGCTCCTCTACCCGCTGTCGCTCAATGTCGCCGCGCTGCATAGCGATCTGACGCGGATCGACCGTGACATTCTCGAAACTCGCCAGGAAATCAGTTTTTTGCAGGCTGAGATCCGCACCCGAGCCAGTGTCGCGCAACTCGAAGAGTGGAATCAGCTACTTTACGGTTACGAGCCGCCCCGCGCCGACCAATTCATTGATGGCGAACGTGGCCTGGCTAGCATTGGCGGTGCAGCTGAAGGCGTAAAGCCAGTGCTGGTTGCAGTCGACATGCCTGCAGGCGAAGTGGGCGGCGTTGGTGCCGTCCCATCGGCACCGACCGACATTGACGATGTGGCTCCCGCAATCGTGCGCACTGCTTCGGCGCTTCTGCCTTCATCAAGCGAAAAATCTTCCCCGAAAGCTGCAGTGCCTGCGAAGGAAAAGTCGGCTGCTCAGCCAGCTGCCAAGGCAAAAACGCAAACCCGTACAGAGCGTCTTGCAAATATCGACGAAAAATTGCTTTCTGATAATCTGATGCGCGAAATCCAGACCCGATCCGACCGGGAGCGTAGATCACAATGACAGCCTTTGTTGTTCGTCCGCAAACCCGCCATGCGATCAATGCGACAAAGGTTCAGGCCGCCATAGCATATTGGCGGCTGCTTGTTTTGGTGGGCCTGTTTGGCGTATTCCTGTTGCTGGTCGTGGGCCGGTTGGCGATTCTGGCGATCTTCGAAGGTAATCGTGCATTTGGTGCAACGCCGGTCAGTTTTGTTCCGGAGCGAGGCGATATTGTCGACCGCAATGGTGCGCCGCTGGCCCGAACGATTCAGGGCTATGCGATCTGGGTAAAGCCGAGTGAATTGGTCAATGACCCAAAGGAGCTCGCCGCCGGTCTGTCGCGCATCTTTCCCGACACCAGCGAGGCGGAATTTTTCGCGAAGCTCACCGCCAAAACGCCCAGCTATTTGCGCAAACGTGCACTTCCCGAGGAGGTGCGCGCGGTGCACGATCTGGGTGAAATCGCGATCGAATTTCCACGTGAAAGTACCCGGCTTTATCCGCAGCATGAATTGGCGGCGCATGTCCTTGGCTTTGTAAGTCGCGATGGCAAGGGTGCATTGGGCATGGAACGGGGGATGGATAAGCATCTGCGGTCCAGCGAGAGCCGCGGAAAGCCGGTTGAACTGTCGCTCGATGTGCGCGTTCAGGCAGCGCTCGAAATCGAACTCGCCAATGGCATGATTGCAACCGGCGCCAAAGGCGCTGCAGGCATCATCCTTGATTCCCAGACGGGCGAGGTGCTGGCAATGGCCAGTCTGCCATCGTTCAATCCCAATCGTCCCAGCTTTGCCAATATCCCTGATAATGGCCAAGTCATTGTTGACGGACGCTATCCTATCAGCCGCCAGACCAATTTCGTGACCAACCGTGTTTTTGAACTGGGTTCAACCTTTAAGCCGTTGACCGTTGCTGCAGCGCTGGATGCGGGAACGGTGCGTAATCTTGCTCTGCGCTACGACGCCACAGCACCGCTGCAAATCGCCGGTTTCCGGATCCGCGATACCCATCCTGCGGGTCGGTGGCTCAACGTGCCGGAAACGCTGGTGCACAGTTCGAATATCGTAACCGCGCGCATTGCCGACGGGTTGGGTCAGCAAAGGCTTGAACGGATGCTGCGCAACATGGAATTCGACAAGCGCCCTTCGATCGAACTGGCCGAACGGGCAAAGCCTTTATGGCCGGCAAATTGGGGCCGCGTAACCACGATGACCGTCGGTTATGGACATGGCATGTCGGTGACGCCGCTGCATTTGGCGTCAGCATATGGCGCGATGGTCAATGGCGGTATCTGGCATCCTGCAACGCTACATAAGGCAAAGCCTGGGCATAAGCCGATCGGTCGCCGGGTGTTCAGCGCTGCAACCAGTGCGCGGATGCGCCAGTTGCTGCGTATGATCGTTGTCGATGGTACTGGTAAAAAGGCCGATGCGGCAGGATATCGCGTCGGCGGTAAGACCGGCTCCGCAGAAAAGCCCAATGAGGGAGGTTATGCACGGAATCTTGTCGTCTCCACCTTCGCGGCGGCTTTTCCGATGGATAATCCCCGTTATATCATCATCGCTATGGTAGACGAACCCAAAGGCACGGCTGAGACGGGATTCCAGCGTACCGCAGGCTGGACAGCGGCTCCGATCGTGCGCCGCACCGTCGAACGCATTGGTCCGCAACTAGGGATCATTCCAGACACGCATCGCGATGTCGATGTGTCCGAACTCATGCCACTCCTTTGGTCGCCCAAAGGTAATACCTGATGCGCCTCGACAATGTGATCGACGGGCTGGCAGATGATGCCGGTTCCCTGCGCGTAACAGGTTTTGCAATCGATCATCGGAAAGTCGCAGCGGGTGCAGTTTTTGGCGCTTTTGTTGGTGCTACGTTTAACGGTGAGGATTTTATTGGTGCTGCCATTGCCGCCGGCGCGATTGCCGTGGTTGCCCGTCCCGAAGCGGTGGTCAGCGGAGCTGTGCACATTGCGAGCGATAATCCGCGCAAAAGCTTCGCCGAAATTGCCGCGCGTTTCTTCAAGCCGTTTCCGCGCAGCCTTGCCGCAGTCACTGGCACCAATGGCAAAACCTCCACGGCTGAACTCACGCGGCAATTGTGGCGCATGTCGGGGCATAATGCCGCCTCAATCGGTACATTAGGTGTCACGACAGCCGACGAAAGCGTCCGCACCGGGCTGACCACGCCCGATATCGTGACTTTCCTCTCCAATCTGGCTGGGCTTGCGCGAGAGGGCGTGAGCCATGCGATCTTTGAAGCTTCGAGCCACGGGCTTGATCAATATCGTATCGGCGGCGTGCCGGTTCCGATCGTCGCCTTTACCAATCTGAGCCGCGATCACCTTGATTATCATGGTACAATGGATGCCTATTTCGATGCCAAGATGCGGCTGTTTGACGAAGTGGCAGATGTGGATGGAACCGCTGTCATTTGGGCAGACGATCTTTGGTCGCAACGGGCGATCGAACGAGCGAAACAGCGCCCGCTACGGTTGATTACTGTCGGCGAACAGGGCGACGGCATACGGCTTGTCAGCCGGGAGCCGACCCAGTTAGGCCAGACTCTCAATATCACCGTGCAGGGCGAGCCGCATAAGGTGAAGTTGCCATTGATCGGTGCCTATCAGGCAGCCAATGCGCTTGTCTCTGCGGGGATTGCCATCGCCAGTGGTTGCCCGGCGGGGGAAGTGATAGCAAATTTATCGCGGCTGCAGCCGGTGCGCGGGCGCCTAGAACGCGCAGCGATCAGCCGCAGCGGCGCCCCGGTTTATGTCGATTATGCTCACACGCCGGACGGGCTGGAGGCGGCGATTGCTGCACTGCGCCCGCACACCAAGGGGCGGTTAATCCTTGTGTTCGGTGCCGGCGGTGATCGTGACAATGGCAAACGACCGCTGATGGGCGAAGTTGCGGTTCGCGATGCCGATATCGTGATCGTGACCGACGATAATCCGCGGACCGAAGATCCGGCAACCATTCGCAGGCAAGTCCTGACAGGCGCGCCGGGCGCGCAAGACATTGGCGATCGTCGGGCGGCCATTGCAGCGGCTATCAGCATGGCAGCGGCAGAGGATATCGTCCTTGTCGCAGGGAAGGGGCATGAAGTGGGCCAGATTATTGGCGACAAGGTTTATCCGTTCGATGATGTTGAAGTAGCGCGGGAATGTGCCGCATGACCGCGCTCTGGACATCGGACGAAATCGCGCAAGCGGTTAGCGGCACGGCAAATGGTGCTTTCGAATGCAATGGCGTTGCGTTTGATTCGCGCGAGATCGGCGGCGGTGACCTGTTTTTCGCAATGAAGGGCGAACATTCCGACGGCCATCGATTTGCCGCGCAGGCTTTTGCCAGCGGCGCGACCGGAGCGGTCGTCAGCGAAGCTGTTGATGGACCCCATATTTTAGTGCCGGATACCATGCGCGGGTTGGAGCAGTTGGGCATAGCATCGCGTGCACGGGTGTCGGCCAAGATCATCGGTGTTACGGGTTCGGCCGGAAAGACGGGAACTAAAGAAGCAATCTATGCAGCGCTGGATCGTTGCTCCCCGGGTAAGGTGCACCGCTCGGTCAAAAGCTATAACAACCATGTTGGCGTCCCGCTGAGCCTTTCGCGCATGCCCCGCGATTGCCAATATGGCGTGTTCGAAATGGGCATGAATCATGCTTATGAGATTTCGGCACTCACGCGCTTCGTGCGTCCGCATGTAGCAGTCATCACCACCATTGCCCCCGCGCATATCGAGAATTTCAAGGACGAGAGCGGCATTGCAGATGCTAAATCTGAGATTTTTGAAGGGCTCGAACCAGGTGGTGTAGCTATCATCCCTGCCGACAATCCCCATTATCCCCGCCTGTTGGATCATGCCCGCAAATACACATCGAACATCGTCAGTTTCGGTTTTTCCGAAAGCGCCGATGTCCGTTGTATCGACCATATGACCAATAGCGCCGGAGGAAGTCTTGTAACGGCGAAGTTACCCGGCACGATGCTGCAATATGAACTATCGCAACCGGGCGAACATTGGGTGTCCAATTCGCTTGCGGTCCTGGCCGCGGTTCAGGCTGTTGGCGGCGACCTTGCGGTTGCGGGTCTGGCGCTTGCCGATATGGGCGGCCTTGCCGGTCGCGGCGCGCGGCACCATATTGTGGTTCCTGGTGGCACCGCTTTGCTGATTGATGAAAGCTACAATGCCAATCCGGCATCGATGGCGGCTACATTGACTGGGCTGGGCAATGCATCAGCAGATAGGCGAATCGCCGTACTCGGTGCGATGAAGGAACTGGGCGCGCAGTCGCCCGAATTTCACCGTGCGCTGCAGCAGCCGATAGAGTCAGCAAATGTAAACTTGTTGTTGCTTGTCGGCGAAGAGATGGCTCCACTCGCCGAAGCGTTGGCCGGCGAGATTGCATGGGCGGGTAAATTCGCCCATTGCGGCTCAGTTGGTGAAGCATCGCAACGGTTGCGCGATGAAACGCGCGAAGGCGATGCCATATTGATCAAGGGGTCTAATTCCGTGGGCTTGTCTGCGGTGGTCGAGGCAATGCTCGGCGGAGGGGATTAATGCTTTATTGGCTTGCCGAATATTTTGATTTTGCGGGATTTCTAAACCTTTTCCGCTATTTGACCTTTCGATCCGGGGCGGCGGTAGGCACGGCCTTCCTGATTGGACTGATCATTGGGCCGCGCTTCATAAGCATGCTGAGAGTCCGACAGGGCAAGGGGCAGCCGATCCGCTCAGATGGTCCGCAGACCCATCTTGCCAAGGTAGGTACACCCACCATGGGTGGGCTGATGATCCTTACATCGATTGCGATATCGATGCTGCTCTGGATGGATCTATCCAACACTTATGTCTGGGCCTGCATTGTCGTGATGCTCGGCTTCGGACTTGTCGGTTTTATGGACGATTATGACAAGGTCAAAAAGCGCAGCACAGCAGGGGTTTCCGGTAAGCTGCGCCTGCTGATTGAATTCATCATCGCAGGCGCCGCCGTCGCCTTGATCGTCCACCAGTCGGGTGGAAAGCTCTATTTCCCGTTCGTCAATGGCCCGGTTGCCGACCTTGGCTACTGGTACATTCCATTTGGCGCATTTGTGATCGTTGCCTTTGGCAATGCCGTGAACCTAACGGATGGGCTTGACGGATTGGCGACCATGCCGGTGATCATTGCCTCGCTTGCATTCATGCTTATCGCCTATCTGGTGGGCAATGTGCGTTATGCGGAATATCTGGGCATACCCTTCTTTCTCGGGGCAGGGGATCTCTCTATCCTGTGCGGTGCGATTATCGGTGCAGGCCTTGCCTTTCTATGGTTCAATGCTCCGCCGGCTGCGGTGTTCATGGGCGACACGGGCAGTCTCGCGCTTGGTGGCACGCTGGGTGCGATCGCAGTAGTTGCGCACCATGAATTTGTGCTCGCAATTATTGGCGGTCTCTTCGTCATTGAAGCGCTATCGGTGGTCATACAGGTTTTCTGGTTCAAACGAACTGGGCGGCGAGTATTCCGCATGGCACCTATCCACCACCATTTCGAACAATTGGGGTGGCCCGAATCGACGGTAGTGATTCGTTTCTGGATCATTTCGTTCGTGCTGGCACTGGCAGGATTGGCGACACTAAAGCTGAGATGATCCTATCGGAGGCCTTTCGCGGAAAACGCTACATCGTCCTCGGTCTTGCCCGTTCCGGCCTTGCGACGCTTCGTGCGCTACTTGCAAGCGGCGCGCAGATCACCGCGTGGGACAGCAAAGCAGAGGCACGGGCGAAGGTCGAAGGCAACGTCGAACTTGCTGATCCGATGCAGATCGACCTTTCAGGCTTTGACGGATTGGTCATGTCGCCGGGTGTGCCGCTCAACAGCCATCCGATTACCAACCGGGCCCGTGATGCGAATGTGCCGATCATCGGCGATGTTGAATTATTTGCCCAAGCGCGCGCCACACTGCCCCCACACAAGGTAATCGGCATAACCGGCACCAATGGCAAGTCGACCACCACCGCGCTGCTGCACCATATGGTCAAGACTGCAGGTTTGCCGACGCTAATGGGCGGGAATATCGGCCTTCCGATCCTGTCGCGCGATCCCTTGCCCGAAGGCGGGGTCTATGTTCTTGAACTGTCGAGCTTCCAAATCGATCTGACGCAGAGCCTGGATTGTGACATTGCGGTGCTGACCAACATCACGCCCGATCATCTCGACCGCTATGACAGCTTTATGGATTATGCCGCTGCAAAGGAACGCCTGTTCCACATGCAGCATGCGGACAGACTTTCGGTGATCGCCGTCGATGACGATCCGTGCCGGATGATCGCAAGCCGCGTGCATCATAGGCTGAAGCGGGTGTCGGCAAAGGATGTGACTGACCAGTCGCGCTGGCCAGCGCTCAAGGGCCCGCACAATGCCCAGAATGTCGCCTGTGCAATTGCTGCCTGCGCGGCTCTCGGAATTGATGCGCAAACGATCGAGGTCGGGCTGGCAAGCTATCCCGGGCTATCGCACCGGATGGAGCCGCTTGGCGAAATAGGCGGCGTCCTTTACGTCAACGACAGCAAAGCAACCAATCCGACGTCGACGGCACCTGCACTGGGCGCATATCCGGCGATCCATTGGCTCCTTGGTGGGCAGGCAAAGGGCGATGATCTTGACGCCTGCCTGCAACATATTGCGAATGTGCGCGCGGCCTATGCCTTTGGGCAGGATGGCGCAAAGCTGGCCGCTTTGCTGGACGGTAAGGTTGAGGTTTCGGTCTATGTTGATCTTGAAACGGCTACCAATGCGGCTGCTGCGGCTGCCAAGTGGAACGAGACAATATTGCTTTCGCCGGCCTGCGCTTCGTTCGACCAGTTTCGCGATTTCGAGCATCGCGGGGATGCTTTTCGGGAAATAGTGGCTTCGTTGCGCGAAAGGGGTGCGTGATGTTTGGCATATTGCAGGGCAATGGAAACAATCTGCCGCCAGGTTTTGGCGGCAAGCGCGATTTGTCAAACCGTCTAGGGCGCGGCGACCGGTCGCCGTTGAGTATCTGGTTCTGGGAACTGGATCGCGTCTTGCTTTCGTTGATCCTTGTGCTGATTGCGATCGGATTGATCGCTGTCGCCGCCGGATCGCCGGCAACAGCAAAGCGGCTTTCGACCGATAGCGCGACGCTCAGTCCGCTCTATTTCTTTTACAAACAACTTGCTTGGGTCGCGCTCGGCATTCCCTTCATGTTCGTGATTTCAATGTACCCACGCGAACAGGCGAAGCGGATAGCGATTGGCGGCTTCTGCATTTTTCTTGGGCTGCTGCTGCTGGTTCCGCTCTTGGGGAAGGAAGTGAATGGCGCACAGCGTTGGTTCGGGCTCGGTCCTGCGAGTTTTCAGCCATCGGAGTTTCTGAAGCCATGTTATGCCGTGACCATGGCTTGGGTGATTAGCTGGCGCCAACGCGATCCAAGCCTGCCCGTCCGCACGATAACAATGCTTCTTACCGGGCTGATTTGCGCGTTCCTGATGCTCCAGCCCGACTTGGGCCAGACGATACTTTTCTGTGGCATCTGGTTTGCATTGATGATGGTTTCGGGCGTGCAGGCAAAGCTGCTCTGGTCAAGTGTGATTGGTGGCGTGGTTGGTATCGTTGCGGCTTATAATTTCTACTCGGTGGCACAGCAGCGTATCGACGCCTGGTTGTTCGGAACCGATGGCATCACCCATGATAAGCTAGCGATGGCGACGCTCACCGCAGGCGGCCTGATCGGCACCGGGCCGGGGCTGGGTACCCGCAAATTCGCCTTACCAGAGGCGCATACCGACTATATCTTCTCCGTCATTGGCGAGGAGTTTGGACTGATTGCCTGTATGGTGATTGCGTTTCTGTTCTTCGCAATCCTTGTGCGTGTCGTGGTCCGTATGTTGGATGAGCAGGACCAGTTCATCCTTTTGGCGGTGACTGGTCTTGCCGCACAATTTTGCGGTCAGGCAATGATCAATATCGCGGTTAATCTAGGGATTTTCCCATCAAAGGGTATGACCTTGCCATTCATCAGCTATGGCGGGTCGTCGACGTTGGCACTGTGCTTGTGCTGCGGGCTGTTGCTTGCGCTAACGCGGCGTAACCCTTTTCTTGACCAGTCTCCCTATATCGGGAATGGGCGTTGAACGATGACAGTCTCGCGCAATTTCGTCTTCGCCGCTGGTGGCACCGGTGGACATATCATCCCTGCTTATGCACTGGGCGCAGAATTGATGCGTCGAGGGCATCAGCTTGCCCTGATCACCGATAATCGGGGTTCTGCCATTCCGGGTTGTCCTGACGGCATGGATATGCACGTCATGCCGGCGGGTCGCGTTGCCGGCGGTCCCGGCTATCCGGCGCTACCTGCGCTCCTCGCGGCTTTCTCGCATAAAATCCCGACGATTGTGCATGAACAAAATGCCGTGCTCGGTCGGGTCAACCGGCTGGTTGCAGGCAAGGTCAATGCGATTGCCACTGCCTATCCGGATGTCCAGCGGATCAAGTCCGGCCATTCGGAAAAGGTGCATTTGGTTGGCAACCCCGTGCGCGCCGAAGTCGTCGCGTTGCGCGATGAGCCTTTTCCGCCGTTCATAGAGGATGGGGTGTTTCGCGTCCTGGTAACGGGTGGCAGTCAGGGCGCGTCGATCCTTTCTGATATCGTGCCTGACGCACTTGCCCGCTTGCCGCTCAATCTACGCCGCCGTTTGCAAGTAACTCAGCAATGCCGGGCTGAGGATATTGAAAAGGTTCGCGCTACCTATGCCGACCATCAGATACCTGCTCAGCTTGCGACCTATCTGGACGACTTCCCCGAATGGTTAGGCTGGTCACATTTGGTGATCGGGCGCGCAGGCGCGTCGACGATTGCGGAATTGACCTGTTCAGGCCGGCCAGCCATCCTCGTTCCACTTCCCAGCGCGATGGATAATCATCAGGCCTATAATGTCAGTGAAATGGTGCAGGCAGGCGGTGCACGCGCGATCAATCAGGCCGCCTTTACGCCGGTCGAGCTTGCAAAACAGATCCAGAAAATGGCGCTGCTGCCCGAAACGCTCGAAAATGCGGCGCGTGCAGCAAAAAGTTGTGGGCGGCCGGATGCCGTTCACGATCTAGCCGATCTTGTCGAATCCTTCGGCCGTGCGCCGTTGATGCACACGCTGACGACGCGAGAGGAAAATGGCCTAAATCTCGGCGGTGCACAGCCGGCCATGGCAAAGGAAGCCGCAGTATGAAGGGTGTGGGAACCGATATCGGCACGATCCATTTCGTCGGTATAGGCGGGATCGGCATGTCCGGTATTGCCGAAGTGATGCACAATCTGGGCTATTCGGTGCAGGGCAGCGACATTGCCGAGGGCTATGTCGTTGAAGGACTTCGTGAGCGCGGGATCAATGTGATGATCGGCCATGACGCCACCAATCTGGGCGACGCGGCGGTTGTCGTCACATCCACAGCAGTGAAGCGCGGCAATCCCGAAGTTGAGGCGGCGCTGGAGAGGCGTATCCCGATCGTGCGCCGGGCGGAGATGCTCGCTGAACTGATGCGGCTGAAATATACCGTTGCGGTAGCGGGAACGCATGGCAAGACGACAACTACCTCACTGATCGCGGCGATGCTTGATGCAGGCGGGTTGGATCCTACAGTCATCAATGGCGGCATCATCAACAGCTATGGGTCTAATGCCCGCCTTGGCGATAGCGACTGGATGGTGGTTGAGGCCGATGAAAGTGATGGAAGCTTCCTGCGTCTTGATGGCACGATTGCCGTCGTCACCAATATCGACCCCGAACATCTTGATCATTATGGAGATTTCGATCGGGCGAAGGCCGCCTATATCGAATTCATCGAAAATGTGCCGTTTTATGGGGTCGCGATTCTGTGCCTCGATCATCCCGAAGTGCAGGCGATCATACCGCGCATTCGCGACCGCCGCATCCTGACCTACGGCTTTTCTGCACAAGCCGACGTGCGGGCGGACAATGTTCGCCCCGAACTGGGTGGCAACACGTTTGACGTAGTGATCCGGGTGCGTGACGGTAGTAAGCGCGAGATCAAGGACGTTTTCCTGCCAATGTCGGGTCGACACAATGTGCAGAATGCACTCGCCGCGATTGCTGTGGGTCTTGAACGCGGGATGACCGATGCGCAGGTGGAGAATGGCTTTGCCAAATTCGGCGGAGTGAAGCGCCGCTTTACCAAGGTGGGCGAGGTCGATGGTGTGACCATCATCGACGATTACGGCCACCATCCGGTTGAAATTCGCGCAGTGCTTTCCGCAGCGCGTGAAGGCGTCAAAGGCCGTGTGATTGCAGTGTGCCAGCCGCACCGATACTCGCGCCTCGGTAATCTGATGGAAGATTTCGCTACCGCATTTAACGACGCCGATATGGTCTATGTGACGCCGGTTTATGCCGCTGGCGAAGCACCTATCGAAGGCGTCAGCAGCGCGGAACTGGTCGGCAAGATCAAGCGGCGCGGGCACCATAGTGCGCAGGAAATTGAAAGCGCTGAGACGCTTGCGCGCGAACTCGCGGGCAAGACGCGTGACGGGGATATGGTTGTCTGTCTTGGTGCAGGGGATATCACCAAATGGGCGGCGGGACTCGCCGTTGCGATAAGAGCCGCCAAGGCATGAACGTTTGCTACGCCTTGCCGCCCGTCAGGGGAAAGTTGACGCAGGGTGCGCAGCTTGCGCCGTTGGTGTGGTTCAAGTCAGGTGGCCCGGCGGAATGGCTGTTTGAGCCTGCTGACGTGAAGGACCTAGCTGATTTTCTATCCGAGCTCGATCCATCAGTGCCCGTGATGGCGCTGGGGCTGGGTTCAAACCTGATCGTGCGTGATGGCGGTGTTGCGGGTGTCGTCGTTCGGCTTGGCAAGGCGTTTGCCAAGGTATCTGATGTTGATAATGTGACGCTTGATTGTGGCGCAGGCGCCAGCGGTATCCTCGTTTCTTCGACCGCACGCGACAATGGCATTGCCGGTATGGAATTTCTCCGCTCGATTCCCGGCACTGTTGGTGGCTTCGTGCGCATGAATGGCGGCGCTTATGGTGGTGAGGTAAAGGATATCCTTGTCGATTGCGACGTGGTTTTGCGTGATGGCAAGATTGCCACACTGTCGGTCGATGATCTCCATTATAGCTATCGGCACAGCGAATTGCCCGCGGGTGCAATCGTGGTTGCTGCGCGGTTTCGAGGTAGGGCTGGAGATGCAGATGCCATTCAGGCAGAGATGGACCGTATCTCTGCCAGTCGTGAAGCATCGCAACCGCTTCGATCCAAAACCGGCGGGTCCACTTTCAAGAATCCCGACGGCCAGAAAGCGTGGCAACTGGTCGATGAAGCGGGTTGCCGCGGCCTTCAGATTGGCGGCGCGCAGGTTTCGGAAAAGCATACCAATTTCCTGATAAACATAGGCGATGCTTCGAGCGCCGAAATCGAGGAACTGGGTGAAGAGGTCCGCCGACGCGTTAAGGCGAAATCGGGCGTCGACCTGCATTGGGAAATACAACGAGTGGGGGCAGCCAAGTGAGCGAACCGATTCATGTAGCAGTCCTCATGGGTGGTTGGTCTAAAGAACGGCCGGTTTCGCTGATGAGCGGCAATGGCGTTGCCGATGCGCTTGAAAAGGTGGGCTATAAGGTCAGCCGGGTCGACATGGACCGGAACATTGCCGCGACCCTCACCAGCCTGAAGCCCGATGTCGTGTTCAACGCTCTGCATGGCGTTCCGGGCGAAGACGGAAGCGTGCAGGGAATGCTCGATCTGATGGGGATCAAATACACCCATAGTGGCATGGTCACCTCGGTTATCGCGATCGACAAAGAGTTGACGAAACAGCGACTGGTGCCGGCCGGAATTCCGATGCCCAAGGGCAAGATGGTTTCGAGCGAAAGCCTTTATTCAGAAGATCCGCTCGCGCGGCCATATGTTCTGAAACCTGTGAATGAAGGCAGTTCAGTCGGGGTCGCAATCATCACCGCTGAAGGCAATTACGGCAATCCGATATCGCGTGACGCGGTCGGCCCCTGGCAGGAATTTGACGAACTGCTCGCCGAACCCTTTATCAAGGGGCGCGAACTCACCGTCGCAGTGCTGGGTGGAAAAGCGCTGTGTGTGACCGAATTGGTTCCCAAGAGCGGCTTTTACGATTTCGATGCCAAATATACTGATGGCCTGACAGAACATGTCTGCCCGGCCCAAATTCCCGAGGACATTGCCGATTACATGATGGAACTTGCGCTGCGTGCGCACCAGATGCTCGGCTGCAAGGGTGCGTCACGCACGGATTTTCGATGGGATGATGATCTCGGTCGCAACGGCGTATTCGTGCTTGAAACTAATACCCAGCCGGGGATGACGCCGCTCAGCCTCGTACCCGAACAGGCACGTGAAATGGGTATTAGCTATGAGCAGTTGGTCGACCTTCTTGTGAAGGAGGCCCTGGGATGAAAACCACTTCAGCGCGCAAAGCGCCTGCCAAGGCGCGCAAGGCTGCGCCGCGCAAAACAGTACGGCAGGCTAGCATCATCGATCGGTTGTTCCGGATTCTGCCGTTCACAGAAGAGGATATCCAGCGTGCGCTGACTTGGACCCTGCTCACCATTGGGCTATTGATTGCGTGCGTGATTGCCAACTGGTTCGGCGTTCCACAGGCTGCTTACCGCCAATATGCCCAGCTTGCCGCCAATGTGGGTTTCGAGGTGAAGCGGGTCGAAATCACCGGAATGGACCGTGTCGACCAGTTGAAGGTCTATGATATCGTCTTGGCCGAGAAGGATCGGGCGATGCCGCTGGTCGATATCGACAAAATCCGGTCTGACCTGATCAATTATGGCTGGATCAAGGATGTGCGAGTCACTCGCCGTCTTCCCGATACGCTGGTGGTTGACATCATCGAGCGAAAGCCGACCGCAGTATGGCAACGCGGCGGCATTTATTCGCTGATTGACGATCAGGGCGTGGAGCTTGAGAAAATCGGCGCCACTGAAGTTGGCAAACTACCAGTGATCAACGGCGAAGGTGCCGACCGCCAAGTTGTGGCTTTGGGGAAGCTGCTCGATAGTGCGCAATCGCTGAAAGATCAGGTTGCCGGTGCAAGCTGGGTCGGTAACCGGCGTTGGGATTTGCGTTTCAAGACTGGCGAGACCTTGTCGCTTCCCGAAGGCGATGTTCTGGCAGCACAGGCGCTGGTCAATTTCACACGCATGGACGGCGTTCATCGCCTGCTCGGTCGCGACATCATCCATTTCGACCTACGTGATCCCGATCGGGCCTATATGCGCCGCGCCGCGAAAGAGCCTGTCGTTGAGATAGAAGTAGACGAAGAAAAGCCAACTTCGAACGCGGGTAGCAGCGGGGTGGCTGCCTGATGGCTGTTCGTTACGAAAAGATCATTTCAACGCTGGATATCGGATCGTCGAAAGTGTCGGCGCTGATTGCGGGCGTTGATGAAAGCGGTGCTATCCATGTGCTGGGCACAGGTCAGCGCGAAAGCAAGGGTGTTGTCCGGGGCTGCATTGCCGACATGCAGCTTGCTGAACTTTCGGTGCGTCATGCGGTCGAGCAGGCCGAGCGGATCGCAGGCATTAATATCGACCGAGCCTGGCTCGGCATGTCCGCAGGCGGGCTCGATAGCTTATTATCGCCAGTCGAAATCGATCTGGGCGGCGATCGCGTGGAGCAGGCGGATATTGACGATTTGCTGACCGCCGGACGGCTCAATATCGATACGCGCGGCAAGATTGTCCTTCATCTCAGTCCCACACTCTATTCGCTTGATGGCAATGCAGGCGTCGCCAATCCTTTGGGGCTTTATGCCGACCGCCTCGGCGTTGATATCCACGCCGTGCTTGCCGATCCTGCGCCTGTTCGCAATCTCGATATGACGGCGCGGGCATCGCATCTGGGCGTTGACGCGATTGTCGCATCCCCGGTTGCAGCGGGTCTTGCCTGCCTCAGCGCCGAGGAGCGTGAACTGGGCGTGGCCCTGGTTGAAATGGGTGCGGCGGTTACGAATGTTTCCGTGTTTATCGGCGGCATGCTCGCCGGGCTGGTTACGCTGCAACAGGGCGGGGCGGACATCACCGATGAAATAGCCTCAGTGTTCGGGGTGCGCCGTGCGGAAGCCGAGCGGCTGAAATGCTTCCACGGTTCGGCAATTACCTCTCCACGCGATCATCAGGAAAGCCTCGACGTTGGCGCTCCGGGCGATAGCACTCAAAGCGATCGTCCTCGGATTACGAGGGCAG
>JAJTFR010000182.1 GCA_021298455.1 Sphingomonadales bacterium
CGACAGGTCGCGCAAAAGTGGAGACAATTGACGGTGTAGGCTGGTATAGCGCTGCTTAAGGAATCAGGGTCGCTTCGATCAACCGCACGCCACTGGCAATCGCCGGGGTGATGCTGCTGCACAATGGAGCCCTATGCACACCCCCGGTCCTTGGATTTCCAACTATCTCCATCCCACTAAGTGGGAACAGGCCTTTCCACCTCTTTCGGTCCATGACATGTTTTTCCGGTCTGCCGAACGGATGGGCCAAGCCCCCCTGGTCGATTTCATGGGCCGCAAGTTCAGCTATGCCGAAATGGCCGCCATGGTGCGCCGTTTTGCCAAGGGATTGCAGTCGCGCGGCGTAGGGAAGGGCGATCATGTCGGTCTGTTCCTTCCAAATGTGCCCCATTATGTTGCGGCTTATTATGGCGCGATGGCGGCGGGCGCGACGGTGGTCAATTTCTCGCCGCTTTATACGGTCGACGAACTGACGCATCAGGTTGCCGACAGCGGGACGAGCATATTGGTCACTGTATCTGCAGCGGCATTGCTACCCACTGCAATCAAGGTCCTCGAAAAGTCCGACCTCAAACAGTTGATCGTTGGTAGCGTCGCAGAGGCACTGCCCCGCGTCAAAGGCTGGGCCTATAGGCTGTTCAAGAAAGCAGAGATTGCGTCCGTTCCGGACGATGCGCGTATCCTGCATTTTGGCGGGTTCATTGCCAATGATGGCGATTATGCGCCGCAACCCTGCGATCCCGAAACTACTGTCGCGCAGCTGCAATATACCGGCGGAACCACCGGCACGCCCAAGGGCGCGATGCTGACCCACCAGAATATCAGCGCCAATGCCCGGCAGATCAACCTGCTTGATCCGCACAGCAGCGCGAACAATCCGTTAGTGCCGGAACCCGATCGCATATTGGGCGTGCTGCCCTTCTTCCATGTCTTTGCCAATGCGACCGTGCTCAACCGCACGATCGACAATGGCGGAGAGATTGTGATGTTGCCCCGTTTCGAGGCGAAGGCGGCGTTGCAGGCGATTACACGCACAAAGGTGACATCGCTGCCCGGCGTGCCGACCATGTATCAGGCGCTGCTCGACAATGCCGAACTCGCAAAGACCGATTTCGGATCCCTGCGGGCCTGTATTTCGGGGGGCGCGCCACTCCCCGCCGAACTCAAGGCGCGGTTCGAGGAACGCAGCGGGTCCATTGGCCAGCCGATACCCGGCACGCAAGTACGGCTGGTCGATAAGGAAGATCCGCACAAGGATGTGCCGCCTGGCGAGCCCGGTGAACTGGTTGCCAAGGGGCCGCAAATGATGGCGGGTTACTGGAACAAGCCAGATGCGACCCGCCAAGTTTTTGTCGACGGCTGGTTGCGCACTGGCGATGTTGCGACGATCGATGACGATGGCTTCATCTTCATCGTCGATCGTCTGAAAGACATGATTGCTGTCGGCGGCTTCAAGGTTTTTCCCAGCCAGATTGAAGATATACTCTACACCCATCCGGCGGTGAAGGAGGCGCTCGTCATCGGGGTGCCCGATAGCTATGCGGGAGAGCGTCCAAAGGCTTTTGTGACGCTAAACGAAGGTATAGCGGCGAGCGGCGAGGACCTTGAAAAATGGCTCAATCCGAAGCTTGGAAAGCATGAGCGCGTGCTTGCGGTTGTCGTTCGCGAAAATTTGCCCAAGACGATGATCGGAAAGCTTGACCGCAAGGCGCTAAGGGCTGAAGTGGGCGCCTGATACCAAAAAGGGATACGGGTTATTGCCATGAAATTTGCCACTATTCTGATGGCCACTTGTGCCATGATCGGCGCCACTTCGGCCCGGGCCGAAACGTCCGCCGAGCCAACGGCGCCGCAGCCGAAACTGATTGTGGCGATTTCGGTCGACCAGTTCTCAACCGACCTGTTCAACGAATATCGCGCCAATTTCACCGGCGGTTTGAAACGGCTTGCTGATGGCGTCGCCTTTCCCAACGGTTATCAAAGTCATGCTGCTACCGAAACCTGCCCCGGTCATTCGACGATCCTGACCGGCAGCCGTCCTTCGCGCACCGGCATCATCGCCAACAGCTGGTTCGACCCTTCGGCGACGCGGACCGGCAAGAATGGCAAGCCCGATTATGGCGTCTACTGTTCTGAAGACACCAGTGTCGCTGGCAGCACGAGCAGCAACTATACGGTTTCCCCCAAATTGCTGAAGGTCCCGACTCTTGGGGACCGGATGCGCGCGATCAATCCGGCGTCACAGGTCGTCGCCATTTCGGGCAAGGATCGCGGCGCGGTGATGATGGGCGGGCACAATACCAATTTGACCGTCTGGTGGGATGGCAAGGCGTTTCGCGGTTATGAAGGCAACACGCTTCCCGCTGCGGCAGCTTCGATCAATGCTCGGGCACAGGCTGCCATTGCAAAGCCGGCCGTGGTTAAGCTTCCGCAGATGTGCGCTACGCATTCGCGTACCGTGCCGATTGGCGGTGACGCAACGGTGGGCACATTGCAGCCACGAAAGGCTGGCGATGCCCGCGCTTTCCGCGCCACTGGCGAATTTGACGCGCTGACCACAGATCTTGCGCTTGCCGCGCTTTCCGAACGGCAATTGGGCAAGGGCAGCGCTACCGATGTGTTGGCGATCAGCCTGTCGGCTACCGACTATATTGGCCACAGTTTCGGCACCGCAGGCGCGGAAAGCTGTACACAGATTGCGGCGCTGGACGCCAATCTCGGCCGGCTGTTCGCGGCGCTCGACAAAGCAAAGATCAATTATCTCACGGTTCTGACTGCCGACCATGGCGGCCATGACCTGCCGGAACGCAACAAGCAACAGGGCCTGCCCGCTGCCGAGCGGGCCGATATCAAATTGATGCCGCAGGGCGTTGGGCCGGCACTGGCCAAGGCCTTCAATCTTCCTGAAGCAGCGATCATGGGCGACGCGCCCTTTGGCGACATGTATCTGTCGAAGATGATCCCTGCGGAAAAACGGGACGCCGTGTTGGCAGCGGCGATCAATCATTACCGGTCACACCCGCAGATCGAGGCGGTTGATTCCAAGGCCGATCTTGCCGCGACCCCCTCTCCTTCGGGCCCTCCAGAGGATTGGAGCCTGGCACAGCGAATCCGCGCCAATTTCGATCCTGAAAGGTCGGGCGATTTCTATGTCGTGTTGAAACGCTATGCCACGCCAATTCCCAATACCGGTTTCGGCTATGTCGCGACACATGGGTCGCCATGGGGCTATGACCGGCGCGTGCCGATCCTCTTCTGGTGGAAGGGTGTTGCGCCGTTTGAACAGCCCAATGGTATCGAAACGGTCGACATCATGCCCACGCTTGCCAGCCTGATCAATCTGGACGTTCCCAAGGAAGAGATTGACGGCCGCTGTGTCGATCTGATCGCCGGTGCCGGGAGCAATTGCAAGTAATTGCACTTCCCCTCCCGCGCGGCGGGAGGGGAGAGCATTATTTGCCCAAAGCGGCGCGCCGTTCTTTCATCCACCTTTTGTGGATCGCTTCGACCTCGCGCATTGCCTGGAAAACGGTGCGATCGGGGGCGGGGCGGCCCGTGCGGCCCAGCGCATATATCTGGCTGTAATACCAGAACTGGCAGGCAAAGCCGTCAATTGCCTTCAACGCCTTGATGCGGGTTAGGAACTGCAGCGACGGCGGGAAAAGCTTGAGCTCATTTTCCTTGCGCGGCAGCATTTCCATTCCGCCTAGCAGGCGCCTCGGCCCTTCGGGAAAATAGCAGAGCGGCCGCCCCAGCCCGATCACATCGGCCGCGCCTTGCCGCACCGCCTGTTCCATTGCTAACCGGCTGCGAAAGCCGCCAGTGACCATCAGGGGCATTTTGATTTCGGCGCGCATGGCCTTTGCAAAATCGACGAAATAGGCTTCGCGGGCGAGCGTTGAGGCAGCGACATTTTGCGGTGCGGCTTCTTCCAGTCCTTCCATGTCCATCATTTTGGGCTGTTCATAGCTTCCGCCCGAAATCTCAAGAAGGTCGACACCCGCCTGCTCGAGCCATTTGGCAACTTGCAGGCTGTCTTCGAAGTCAAAGCCGCCGCGCTGGAAATCCGCGCTGTTTAACTTCACGGATATGGGGAAATTGGGACCGACCACGGTGCGCACGGTGTTGACGAT
>JAJTFR010000183.1:0-2914 GCA_021298455.1 Sphingomonadales bacterium
GTCCGTCGACAAGTGCAAAAAACGACGCCTCCTCGCCGAAAAGACACTCCTCGACAACAATTTTGACCCCTGCACTCCCAAAAGCGCCACCAAAAATCATGTCGATAGCTGCCAGCGCCTCCTCCAGCGTCGACGCCACGACAACACCCTTGCCCGCTGCCAGTCCATCCGCCTTGATAACAATCGGAGCGCCTGTGCCGCGGACATACTCCTTCGCCGCGCCAGCGTCGGTGAAGCGGGCAAACGCTGCCGTCGGAATATTGGCCACCTGACAAAGTTCTTTGGTGAATGCTTTCGATCCTTCGAGCCGCGCCGCTTCTTTCGAGGGTCCAAACGCCTGAATGCCTGCTGCTTCGAGATCGTCCACAATCCCGGCGACCAACGGTGCTTCAGGACCAATAATCACAAAGCCGATATGTTCCTGTCGGCAGAAGGCGATGATGTCCTGATGATTTCCAACGTCCAGCGGCACATTTGTGCCGTGTTGCGCCGTGCCGGGATTGCCCGGCGCGATAAAAAGATGATCGAGCAGCGGGCTTTGGGCCAGTTTCCAGGCCAAGGCGTGTTCACGTCCGCCCGAACCGATCAATAATACCCGCATGCCGCGCTCCACCGTTTCAAGGGTTTCAGGCATTCGTCGATAATCATGCCGACGTCAACCTGCAGAAGACCTACCCAATGCCTGATTCGCACGTTAGAAAGAAACCATGCAGCAGGCCCGAATGGTCGGTCAGTGAGCTTTCAGGTGCTTTGAAACGCACCTTGGAGGATCAATTCGGCCATGTCCGGTTACGCGGCGAGATTTCAGGGTATCGCGGGCCGCACGGATCCGAACACGTCTATTTTTCGATCAAGGATGCTTCCGCCAAAATCGATGCCGTGATCTGGAAAGGTGTTTTCAGCCGTGTGAAGTTTCGTCCCGAAGACGGGATGGAAGTTGTTGCCACCGGAAAAATCACGACTTTTGCCGGCAAATCCAGCTATCAAATCATTGTCGAGACCTTGGAGCCCGCCGGTGTCGGTGCCCTTCTCCAGCAATTGGAGCAACGGAAGCAGCGCCTTGCAGCGGAGGGGCTTTTTGCCGACGCGCGCAAACAACTCATCCCGTTTCTGCCCCGAACCATCGGCGTCATCACCTCGCCTACGGGAGCGGTTATTCGCGATATTCTGCATCGGCTGACCGAACGATTTCCCTGCCATGTCCTTGTTTGGCCCGTGCGGGTTCAGGGAGAGGGGAGCGGCGAGGAAATCACCGCCGCCATTTCAGGCTTTAACGCGCTGCCCGAGAACGGAGCAATTCCGCGACCCGATTTGCTGATTGTCGCGCGCGGCGGCGGCTCGTTGGAAGATCTCTGGAGCTTCAACGATGAGAGCGTCGTCAGGGCAGCGGCCGAAAGCCTGATCCCGCTAATATCGGCGGTCGGCCATGAAACAGATTGGACGCTGATTGATTACGCCGCCGATCAGCGCGCACCGACACCAACCGCCGCCGCAGAAATGGCGGTTCCTGTCCGGTCGGAACTCTTGGCGACTGTGGGGGATATCGGCAGACGTCAATTTGGCGCGTTGAGACGGCTTCACGAGCGGCTCGTCTCCGAGCTGCGTTTGACAGCCCGCGCACTCCCCAGCGGCGCGGACCTTGTTTCCACTGCGAGGCAGAGATGTGATCTCGCAACAGCAAAGCTTCATCGGGGCATGGAACGCTCTGTTGAATATCACCGCGGGCGGATCACCCAGCAGGCGCGCCGTTTGGCCAAGCTGTCCCCCGATGTCCGGATGGCTGGATTCCGTGCTCAATTGACGGGCCTTGGCAAACGGCTTTCCGCAGCACGTGGCGCGTCATTGCGGATGGAGCAACGCTTGATTGTGCAGGCGCGGGCCGGCCTTGCCGACGTGCTGAAGCGGCGTGATCGTGCCTTCGATGTCATTAATAACCGCCGCCATGCGCGACTGGAAACGATGGGGCAATTGCTTGTCAGCCTGAGCTATCAGGGTGTCTTGGCGCGGGGTTACGCGCTTGTCATGGATATCAACGGCAAACCGGTGCGGCAGGCCGTCGGTGTCAAGCCGGGTGATAGACTGGATATCCGCTTCCACGATGGCGGCGTTGCGGTAACGGCCGATGGCGACAGGGCGGATAAGCCATCATCGACGGGTTTGAAAAGGAAGGCTGCGGATCAAAAGAGTCTGTTTTGACCTCTGCGGCCTGATGTTTTTATTTGATCGCCGGATAGCGCAGGGCTAGATTGCCCGAAATTGTCTGGTTTTAAAGTTTTGATGGTCGGTAGTGGAAATGATGAACCGTTTTGAAAAGAGCCAGATGCTCCCCGCCGAGGCCACATTGCAATATCTTGATGGTGACATTCGGGTTATTCGACCCGGCACCTTCGTCCGGTGTGGCGTAACCGGCGAGGTCATTCCGCTCGAAGAACTCCGGTATTGGAGCGTCGAGCATCAGGAAGCCTATGCCACCCGTGAAGCCGTCTTGAAAAGAATCCCGGTCACGCCGAAAGCTTGAAATCGAGTTTTTGGCTGATGAAGTCCGTGAGTTGACGGGCGTTGTCGACCGCAAGTGACACATCAAGCACTTTAATCTGATCAGCTATTACCGGAAATGCCCCCTGAATCCGGATGAAATCCTTCGCCGTTGTCACCGCCGTCCAGTGTTTCGCCCGACAAACGGCAAGAATTTCCAAGAGTTCAGTCTCTGAATAAGGATGGTGATCGGGAAATTCCCGCCGCTCCTCGATCACGGCACCGCAGTCGGCGAGTGTTGTAAAAAATTTCGACGGTCGACCAATACCCGCAAAGGCAAAAACGGAAAGTCCCTTCAAACCGGATTTTTGGTGGGGATCCGGTTCGAGAAGTCCCCTGAAAACAGGGATGCTTTCGGGTACCGAGAGAATATCCGGGT
>JAJTFR010000183.1:2951-5911 GCA_021298455.1 Sphingomonadales bacterium
CCGGGTGAACCCCGCCCTCTCCGATCAGAAGGACAGCATCAACCAACGGCCATTGCGCGGCGAGGGGAGCCCTTAACGGCCCTGCAGGCAGACAATACCCATTGCCGATACCGGCCTTGGCATCAATCACGGCAATCGAGAAATCCTTGAGCAGCGCGGGATTTTGCAGTCCGTCATCCATCACGATACAATCGCCGAGACGGGCCGCCATCGCTGCCCCTGAAACACGATCACGGGAAACAATCACCGGTGCGATTTTGGCCAAGAGAAGCGGCTCGTCTCCGCAATCGCTGGATGTGTGACGCGCAGGATCCACTTGGATAGGCCCCTTCAATCGCCCGCCATACCCTCGCGAAACAAAGACCGGACGCCGACCCGAACGCAAAAGCCATTGCGCGACAAACAGCGCAGTTGGTGTTTTACCCGCGCCGCCAGCCACCAGATTGCCAACGCAGATGACCGGAATTTCGGCTTTCTGCCCCTGTTTTTTCAGACGGGCTCGCGCTGCAGCGCCGTAGATCGACGCGAGCGGCGTCAGCAAAGCGGAGATCAGGCCCGGAGGTTTCCACCAAAATGACGGCGCGCGCATTACAAAAACTGAACCATGTTTTGCCCTATCGCCGCGCATCAAGGTGCATGTGAACCAGAAACGGGGCAATGGCCGCCATCGTCCTGTCGACCGCACCGCCCAACTGGTTGATTGCTTCCCCCGCAGCCTTCGCCATCTGGCGGATTTCGGCGGGATGGTCAAACAGATGCCCTACAGTGTCGGTGAGCATGTCTGGTTCCAAAATCGAAATCGCACCACCCGATTTTCCTAAAACGGCATAAATATCCGCAAAATTCTGGACATGCGGCCCGTGCACCAAGGCAGCACCGAGTTTAACCGGTTCGATCGGATTCTGACCGCCATGAGGAATGAGCGAGCCGCCCATGAAAACAATCGGAGCAAGCCGAAAAAAGAGGCCAAGCTCGCCGATTGTGTCGGCAATATAGACATCGGTCGCGCTGTCGGGCACGAGACCGGCAGAGCGGAGCGATGCCCGCAAACTGGCGCGTGTCGCAAGGGCCGCGATGGACTTGCCGCGTTCCGGATGGCGCGGGACAATCAACGTCAGGAGATCAGGGAAATACGCGGAGAGATTGGCATGGGTCGTCAATACGGCCTCGTCTTCTCCCTCATGTGTCGAGGCAGCAAGCCATACCGGGCGGTTCCCGACCAACGCTTTCAGAGCGGAAAGTTTCAATGGCGGTGCTGGGGGCGCAATACTGTCGAATTTCAGATTACCGGTTACCGAAACGCGTGGCGCGCCCAGACGCAACAATCTCTCCGCATCACTCTGGGTCTGCGCAAGGCAGATATCAAAAAGGGACAGAAGATGTTTCGGGACACGGCCGAAACGCTGCCAACGCCTGAAACTACGCTCGGACATCCGCGCATTGACCAGCAGGATCGGGATTTTTTTACGTTTTGCTTCCAGCAGGAGATTTGGCCAAAGCTCCGACTCGGCGAACAGGATCAAGTCAGGACGCCAATGCTGCAGAAAGCGGTCTGCATAGCGCGGCAAATCGAGCGGAACAAACTGGTGCAAAGCACCAGGAGGTAGACGATGTTCGAGGATCTGGGCCGATGTGACAGTTCCCGAGGTGACAATGACAGACACGTCCTGCTTCGTCAGCTCCTCGACAATCGGCAACAGCGAGAGAACTTCGCCAACGCTCGCGCCATGAAGCCAGACAAGATGACCCGCGGGGCGTCCTCGCGTCGACTCGCCGCGTCTTTCGCCGAGCCTTGTCCGATCTTCTTTGCCCTTGCTCGCCCGGCGAAACAAGAATAACCGGGCAAAAGGTTCAAAACTCCCCGACAGACCGCGATAAAGACGAAGCCCGACCGGCAGAGTTTTCATGCGCGCTTACTCCTCGCGGCGGCACCCGGGTCAGCAACCCCGAGAAAAGCGTAGGCACGACGATGCACCTCGTCAAGCCGAACCTGAAGCTGCAAACGGGCCGCTTCAAGGGCAGCGTCATCCGCGTCGCGTGCAACATTGATTGCGTCGCCAAGCATCACAATTCCATGCCCGAAGGGGAGGCAAATCGGCGTTCGGTCCCAATTCTTGAGGTCAATGCGTCGACTTGTGGCAACGACAATCGGGTAGATTGGGCGACCGGACAATTTTGCGAGTGCTATAATGCCCGGGCCGGCAATGCGTGCCACTTTCGGCACATCCGGCGTGAGCACAACCGAAGCGCCCTCTTTCAGCGCGGTCAGCATTGCTCTCAGGCCAGCCGCTCCGCCCTTTTTGTCAACTTGCTTCCTGCCGCCCCCCGATGCGCGAATCGGTTCCAATCCCATCGCAACGGAAGCAGCGGCAATCACGCCGGCATCACCATGCCGCGAGATCAGGACGGCGAAACGCAACCCCCGGCGATGCGCTAGAGGCAGCATGAAATTCTGGCCATGCCACAAAGCAAAAATGCCCGCCCCGTCGCGATCCAATTTGGCATAGAAATCCGGCGGATCGAATTCCAGACGATTGGTCGCCCGCACAAACCGCAGATAAAGCGATAAAAGCCAGCCAACACCAGCCTGCACAGCGCCATGTCGGAGAAATCGTTTCAGCATGCCTGTAAAATTTCCAACATAGGTTCAGCGGCTACCCGGCGCTTCGGGATCCAGCAGGCGATGCAGATGAACAATATAATACCGCATATGGGCATTATCGACCGTGGCCTGCGCCTTCGCTTTCCAGACCGCCCGCGCCGATTCGTAATTCGGATAAACCCCCACGAGATCAAGCTTGGCGAGGTCAACAAACTCCGACCGTTCGAGATCCACCAACTCGCCACCAAACACCAAATGGGGCAGTTGCTTCTTAGCTGTAGCCATAAGGACAGTCCTCCGCGTCACGAAAAGGCAAACTGAACCGCTTACTCAAAAAACCTTGGCAGCCGTCTCGGAG
>JAJTFR010000032.1 GCA_021298455.1 Sphingomonadales bacterium
GCCAAAGGCATCCAGTGCTGCATCGACGATCCTCTTCGCGCCATCCCAATCGGTGATGTCTTCATAATTGGCGATCGCCTTGCCGCCCGCCGCCTTGATCTCTTCCACCACCGCATCTGCGGCCGATGTGTCACGGCCTTCGCCCTGAAGCGAAGTGCCGATATCATTTACGACGACATTTGCACCTTCCGCGCCAAAGGCAAGCGCATAGGCCCGGCCCAATCCGCGTGCGGCGCCGGTGATGATCACCGTTCTTCCTTCACAAATACCCATTACAGCCTCTCGATAATCGTCACATTGGCTTGCCCGCCGCCTTCGCACATTGTCTGCAGCCCATAGCGGCCACCGGTGCGTTCCAGCGCGCCCAGCAAAGTTGTCATCAACCGTGCACCGGTGCCGCCCAACGGATGGCCCAGTGCAATCGCACCGCCCTGCACATTGACCTTCTCATGCGGGATGCCGAGTTCCTTCATCCACGCCATTGGGACTGAAGCAAAGGCTTCGTTGCATTCGAAAAGGTCGATATCCTCGATGCGCATGCCCGCTTTCTGAAGCGCATATTGCGTCGCCGGAATGGGCGCGGTGAGCATCCAGACCGGATCGTCCGCACGGACCGAGATATGATGAATCCGCGCGCGCGGATTCAGCCCATGATCCTTAACCGCCTGTTCGGATGCGATCAGCAATGCTGCTGCGCCGTCGCAATTCTGGCTGGCAACACCGGCGGTAATCACGCCACCTTCCTGAACGGTTTTCAGGCTGGCCAATCCTTCGAGCGTCGTTTGCGGACGAATGGTTTCATCGCGTTCCAGCCCGTTGAGTGGCGACACTTCGCGGTCGAACCAGCCATTGTCCCAGGCGGCCTGCGCCCTCAGGTGCGAGGCGAGGGCGAATTCTTCCATGGCTTCGCGGCTGATGCCCCATTTGCCCGCGATCATTTCCGCCGAATTGATCTGGTTCAACAGGCCGTCGCCATAGCGGGCAACCCAACCGGGCGAGGTGTTGAACGGATTGGAGAAACCATAAGGTTCAGCAGCGAGCATCGCCGCCGAAATCGGAATGGCGTTCATCGCCTGGCTGCCGCCCGCGACAACAAGATCCTGTGTACCACTCATCACGCCTTGCGCGGCGAAATGCACTGCCTGTTGTGATGATCCGCACTGCCGGTCAATCGTGGTTCCCGGCACATGCTGCGGCAGACCTGCGACCAGCCAGACGGTTCGTCCGATATCGCCCGCCTGTGGGCCAATGGTATCGCAGCAGCCCCAGACAACATCGTCCACCGCGCCCGCATCAATACCCGTGCGCTCGACAAGCGCCTTGATCGGGGCTGCGCCCAGATCGGCTGGATGCAATTCTGCAAGGCTGCCTTTCTTGCGCCCAATAGGGGTGCGGACAGCATCAATGATATAGGCTTCGGCCATGAATTTTCCTTATGCGAAAGTGGCTTGCGGGCCAATTTGAAGAGCGCTTCCCAGCACAGCTTCATCGATCCGCTTCAGATGGAAGGCGCGTGATCCCCATGCCCCGGCCAGCGCCCAGCTGCGTTTCATCCAGAAATGCAGGTCAACTTCATAAGTGTAGCCCATGGCGCCATGTACCTGGATGGCTGTTTCGGCGGTCAGCATTGCTGCGTCGGTCGCGGCGACCTTGGCATGGCTGACATGGACCGGCGCAGAGGCCAGCCCGTCCTGCATTGCGGCGGCGGCGCGCCACACCACGGGCTTGGCAAATTCGATCGCGACGGCACAATTGGCCAATTGGTGTTTGATTGCCTGGAAAGCGCCGACTGGCTGACCGAACTGGGTGCGAATTTTCGCATAGTCGACCGCCTGTTGAAGCATCGCATCGGCAATCCCGACCAGCTGGGCGGCGGTCATCAGCGCGGCAAGATTCAATAGCTGGGGGTCCTCGCCCCCGCTGCCCCTGACAAGCAAACGCAACGGATCGACGCTGGGCAGCGCCTCGCCGTCACTGCTATCCGCAACCCAAGGGTTGATCGCATGATGCAGCGGATATTTGACCACGCCTGCCGCAATGGCAGCCAGTTGGCTATATTCGCCCTTGGCCAAAAGCCAGGGCACCGCCACAAAGGCGGTATCGACCAACGGCTCTGTGAGGCAGCATCGTCCGCATTCAGCCGCTATCGGTGCAGCGTCGACAAGGTTGAGACCCAATCCGCCATGTTCTTCGGGAACAAGCAAGCCGGGCAGGCCCATTTCGACAAGCCCCCGCCAGATCGCCGGATCTCGTTTGTCTCCCTGATCGAGGCGGCGCAGCACTTCCTGTCCGTGAATGGCGGCCAGATAGTCGCGCACACTTTCGGTCAGCAGCAGTTGGTCTTCGGTGAAGCGGAAATCCATCTATCTGTTCCCTTCAGCCATTACCGATACGTGGCAGGCCCAAAAGCCGTTCCGCGGTGATGTTGCGCTGGACTTCATTCGATCCCGCATAAATCGGACCTGACAGCGAGAACATATAGCCTTCGAGCCACTGGTTGACCGAACCGTCTTCAAAATGCTTGAGTTCGGCATAAGCACCCAGAAGCTGCATCGCGGTGCGGTGCATCGAACGGTCAAGTTCCGACCAGAAAATCTTGTTCAGACTTGCCTCGGCACCGATTTTCCCGCCGGCCATGATTTTCGCGGCAACAGCATAAGTGTTGTAGGCATAGGCCTGTGCCGCCATCCATGCTTGCAGGACTGCTTCGCGCGCCGACGGTGCGGCATCCTCTTCATGCTTGCGATATAGTTCGACCAGCCGTTTCGCCGTTGCCTGGAACCTGCCGGGCGAGCGCAACATCAGGCCGCGTTCAAAGCCGGCCGTTGCCATCGCCACATTCCAGCCTTCGCCTTCGCCGGCGAGGCAATTTTCCACCGGCACGCGTACTTCATCGAAGAACAGTTCGGCAA
Organism: Sphingomonadales bacterium; assembly: GCA_021298455.1. Lineage (GTDB taxonomy): Bacteria > Pseudomonadota > Alphaproteobacteria > Sphingomonadales > Sphingomonadaceae > Sphingorhabdus_B > Sphingorhabdus_B rara. The sequence goes on from JAJTFR010000032.1 coordinate 2,913, forward strand.
AACCCGTGTCGCCATGCAGTTGTCGGATCGGGCGGCGGGTGATGCCGGGCGTGTTGAGGTCAAACAGGATGAAGGTCAGCCCTTTGTGGCGCTTGCTCTCCGGATCGGTGCGGAAAATGCCAAAGCCCCAGTCGGCAAAGGCGGCACGGCTGCTCCACGTCTTTTGTCCGGTGATGACATAATGGTCACCATCCCGCACGGCCTTGGATGAAATTGCGGCCATGTCGCTGCCCGCGCCGGGTTCCGACCAGGCCTGCGCCCAGATCACCTCACCCCGCGCCATCGGCGGCAGAAAACGTTGTTTCTGCTCTTCTGTGCCAAATTCCATGATCGTCGGGCCGAGCAGGAAGATGCCATTCTGGTTTGCCCGGTTGGGGCCGCCGGCACGGAAATATTCTTCCTCGAAAATCAGCCACTGGATCAGGTCAAGCCCGCGTCCGCCATAGATTTCGGGCCAGGTGACCATGCCCCAATTGCCGCTGGCAAGGGTCCGTTCCCAATCGACATGGCTGTCAAAACCTTCGCGGCACTCCAGGGTAACCAGCGGCTCCTTGGGAACATGCGCCTCCATCCACGCGCGCACTTCGGCGCGGAAGGCTTCCTGTTCGGGGGTATAGTGCAATTGCATCAGAATTCGGCTGCCTTGCCCGTGTCGACGAAGGCGTCGCGTGATTTTTGGCTGTCTTCGTGCATGTACATTTCGAGGGTGAAGCCCTGTTCCCAGCGATAGCCGCGATCAACGTCGCGCGGTTCAAGGCCGTTCAATGCTTCTTTTGCGATGACCAATGCCTTGCGCGATTTGGACGCAATGACGGCGCAGAAAGCGCGTGCTTCGGTTTCGAGTGTTTCGCGCGGCACAATCTTTTCCACCGCGCCAAGGCGATAGGCCTCTTCGGCAGGGATATTGCCGCCGGTGAAAAAGGCAGCGCGCACCTTGTGCAAGGGCAACATGCGCGACAAATGGCTCGCCCCGCCCATTGCACCACGATCCACCTCGGGCAGGCTGAAATAGGCGTCGTCGGCAGCGATGATCGTGTCGCTTGCCCCGCAAATGCCGATACCTCCGCCGATCACGAATTTGTGCACCGCGCTGACCACGGGCACTTCAGCGTCGCGGATCGCCTTGAAGGTCAGATAATTGCCCCGGTTCAAAATGGTGATGCGTTCGGGATGCGCCTGCATCTCCTTGATATCGACGCCGCCACAAAAGCCACGGCCTTCGGCACGGATCAGGATGCAGTTCACGTCGGGATTGCGCCCGGCATTGCTGATGATGTCGGGGATCGCCATCCATGTGTCGCTGTCAAAAGCGTTTACGGGCGGTACGTCGAAGACGATTTCCGCGATTTTGTCCTTGATGGTGCAGGTTATGGGCATGGATTTCCTCTCAGGCCTTCAGGGCAGCAAGCGCCGTCAATCGGGCTTCGGCCTCGGCCATGATGCTGTCGATCAATTGCTGGCAGTCGGGCAGGTCGGCGAGCCGACCGGCGACCATTCCGGTGGCCATCAAACCATTATTGGCGTCGCCTGAAACGACGGCGCGCTGGATCATCATGGGTGCTGCGGCGGCCATCATTGCCTGGGCAAGCGGCATTTCGCCATGTGCCGTCATGCTGCGGGCTGTTCGCAGGACATCGGCCCAGCCCATGCCCGTCTGGCGTTTCATTTCGAGGCCCGCCTCAACCGCGCGCAGCCACATCGCCGTCTTGCCTGACGCTTCGATCCGGCGGAGCAGAGGGTTCAATATCATCCGCTGCGGAATGCCATCGACCTTGGTCGATACGACAATGTCTGCGGTGCCGGCTTTGACATAGGCCGTCTTGGGGCCGGTCGGCACCGGACTGTCGCTTGTCATCATGAAACGGGTGCCCATGGCAACGCCGACCGCGCCATAGGCCAGCGCGGCTGCCAACCCTCGGCCGTCAGCAAAGCCGCCCGCTGCGACAACCGGTATCTGCACGGCGTCGAGCACCTGCGGCAACAGCACAGTGGTCGGTACCGATCCGGTGTGCCCGCCGCCTTCGCCGCCCTGCACCGTCACCATGTCACAGCCAAGCTCTGCCATTTTCTGTGCATGTTTCACGGCGCCCACGGTCGGGATGCAAAGGATGCCTGCATCCTTGAACCGGCCGATCATTTTCGCATCAGGACCGCGGCCAAAACTGACCGCGCGGACACGATCCTTGTTGGCGATGATGATATCGACAATTTCGGCGGCGCCCGGCTGGAAACTGTGGAAATTGACCCCGAAATCATGCGGCGTCAGATCCCGTAGCCGGGCGATTTCTTCGCCAAGCTCCGCCGGTGACATCACCGCTGCGGCCAAGAAACCAAAGGCGCCGGCATTGCTGGTTGCGGCCACGAGCTGCGACGTCGCGATCCAGCCCATTGCTGTCTGGATGACAGGCACGCGGCAACCCAGCGCATCGGTAAGCGGCGTTTTCAGCAACGGCTATTATCCCGCCTTGTTGGAGGCAGCGGCCGATTTGCCGCTGACGCCGCCGATAGAATCGCCGGTGACAAGGTCATTTTGCGCATGGGCGAAATGGTGCATGTGGAACACGGCATCCATCGCGCTACGCTTTCCGCGCAGTTCCTCAACATGGTTGACCGCCTGTTTCGTCAGCCAGTTGCCCAGCCGCGAATTTTTCGCGAGTTTGGCCGCGATCGCGGCTGCGGTATCGCGCAGTTCTTCGCGGGGAACGACGCGGTTGACCATGCCGAAACGTTCGGCGCGGCTTGCCGGCATCCGTTCGCCTAGCAACAGGAATTCCTTTGCGACACGGGGCGGCAATTCATAGGCGTGCGCGAAATATTCAACGCCGGGAATGCCCATCAGGGGCACTACCGGATCCTGGAAAAAGGCATCCTCGCTGGCAACGATCAGGTCGCAGATCCATGCGAGCATCAATCCGCCGGCGATACAGGCGCCTTGGACCATTGCCACCGTCGGCTTGGGAACATCGCGCCAGCGACGGCACATGCCAAGATACTGCTCCTGCTCGCGGGTGTATAGCAACTCGGCCGCTGGCTTGTTCGTATGCGGCGCGATCATCAGCCGCTTGTCGAATTCATGATGCAGGTCGCGGCCCGGGGTGCCGATGTCATGCCCTGCCGAAAAATGCTTTCCAACGCCGCCTAGAACGATGGCTTTGACCGCATCGTCGTTGACCGCGCGCTGAAAGGCGTCATCCAGCGCGTAGGTCATCTGACCGTTTTGCGCATTGTTGAAATCGGGCCGGTTCATCATGATCCACGCGACCCCGTCTGTCACTTCATACAGTATCGGATCTTCGGTCTCGTAGGTGATGTCGACTTTCTTTGGTTCGACCAGTCTGTCCATCTCAGTCTCTCCTCGCGGGCGGATTGTCTTTTATAACCGATCCACGGAAATTATGCGGATCAAGCCCGTTGATGATATCCATCTGTTCTGCGGTCGGCATGGGCGTTTCGCCAAGATCGCCCTTCAGCAGTTCAAAACCCGTCGCTGCCTGCACCTCGTCAAAGCTGACGCCCGGATGCAGCGATATGACGCGGATGGCGTGATCGGGCCCGCCAAAGTCCATCACGCACAAATTGGTGACAATCCGGCGTAATTCGACGCCTGAGAAATTGCCGCCGGCAACGCGCTTGGCCGGATTATAACCGACGCCCGAGACCATATCGACTTCGCCTTCTACGAATATGCGGGTCGAATGGGCCGGGAAGAAGAAGCTGTTCGGGTGGTAAATCCCGTTTCCGGGGAAGCCACGCACGCCCAGCATCTGCGTCTTGGGCTGGGCATGGGTGCCGCCAAGATAGGACAGGTTGATCTGGCCAAAGCGATCGATCTGGGTCGGTGTGACCATGGCATGGCGGCGGCCTGTCCACACCGCGCTATCGAAAAAGCGCGAGAAGGGCAGATGGCCTGCGGCCTTGCGGTCGTCATAGCCACGCGGACCAAGCGGCACCGGCTGTTCGACCAGATAGGCCTCGCCATCGGTCATCATCAGTTCGGGGGTATGGGTCAGCTTGGCAAGGCCAGCGCCCAGCCGCGGCACGGGGCCGATGCCGGTCGCGATTACCTCTCCGCTGCCGCGAAAGGCATCGGCGCAGGCGACGATGCAAAGTTCAGCCAGTGTTGCCATCAGTAAATCGCCAGCGGGATGTTCATCACCGCTTCCTTTCCGCCAAGACTATCCAGATAAGCCGCCTCGTTGTCGCCCACAAAACGGTCAGTCACCGCGCCCCAGTCACCCGGGTCGCGCGCTGCATCGGCATAGGCCTTGAACGCCTTCATGTCGGGCCCGTAGAGTGGCGGCATCGAACTGGGATGTGCGCCACATGCTATTTCGGTGACGCCGCTTACAAAACAACGTTCGAAGACATTGGCCCGTGCATCCTGCGGGTAATGGTCTTCCATTCGGTCGACCAGTTCCTCACAGCTGACATAGGTATTGGTCGCCGCCTTGGCGAACCATTCATCATAATAGGTATCTGCGCCCAGCAACTGCACATTGCCCCGCCAGTCGCAGCGATTGACGTGAAGCAGCGCCGCATCAAGCTTGAGTGCGGGCATCGCGATCAGCGTTTCGCCATCGGCATAGGGCGACTGTACTGTCTTCAGTCCCCCCAATTCGGCAAGATCGGTGCCCAGGCCCACCCGCGTCGGCAGAAAGGGCAGGCCGAATGCTGCGGCTTTCAGACCCCATTGGAACATGCCTTCGTCCAGTTCGAGCACGTCGATCTGCCCGGCCTCACGGGCTTTGCGAAACCATGGTTCCAACGGGATAGCGTCGAGCGAGACAAAGGCGAATACCAGTTTCTTCACCTTGCCAGCAGCGCACAGCATCCCGACATCCGCACCGCCATAAGCGACAATGGTGAGGTCTTTGAGATCAGACCGGAGGATTTCACGGATCAGCGCCATTGGCTTGCGCCGCGGCCCCCAGCCGCCGATTCCCAATGTCATGCCGTCGCGGAGTTGGCCGACAATGGCGGCCGGTGTCATGCGTTTATCAAAGGTCACTCGGCTGCCTCCGCTTGGGCGTCTTTCATTGCCTTTTGCCAGGCCCATTCATGGCCCCAGATGCTGATGCCTTCATGCCGGGTGACTTCCCACTTGGCTGGGTCGATCACCAGACTGTCACAGCCGATCTCAAGGTCAAAGCCTGATGGCGTCTGGACGTAGAAGCCTACGGTTTCGTCGTTGAAATGCTGCCCGATCGAGGCGGATTCGGCATAGCCAAAGGCTTTCATGCGATCATGTGCTTTGCCGACTTCGATCAGGTTTGGATATTCGAGCATGATATGCACCGCGCCTGAGGGCGGCACCGGGCCTTCGCCAAATGCGATGCTGTGGTGGCGGCCATTTTCCGCGTGGAGAAATGCGAAATGCATGGGCGGCGCTTCCGGCCCCATCAGATGGAAGGCGGGCATATCGGTTTGGTGGAAGCCGATAACATTGCAGTGGAAATCGCGCACTTCGGCAAAATTAGGCGCGCTGAAAACCGCATGGCCCATGCCCATGTCGCCGGTGACAAAACCGGGAACGCCGACGGGTGAAGCAAAGGCTTCGTCCGTTGCGCTATCGCCATAGTAGAATTCCAGCCCGTTGCCGGCAGGGTCGGTTGTGCGGAAGCCTCCGGTGACGCAGCGCGATTGCGCTTCGGCATCCGTAAAGGTTTCGACCGGCTGGCCAGCAGCCTTTATCCGGTTAGCGAGATCAGCAAGGTCGGCGGCATCGGCCACTTCATATCCCGCAGCCTTGAACCAGTCGCGATGCGACTTTTCGAGGCGGAAACGAAACGGCCGCTGGTCGATGCGATATTGCGCTGCGCCGTCCAAGGCATCGCGCGTGCGCATCACACCCGCCACCTGAGTGAGGAAATGGTCCCACTTATCAGGCTGCGCGGTTTCAATCACTACATAGCCAAGCGCCTTAACCCCCATCGCTTAGGCTCCTTTCACAAGATCTAGAAAATATGGACGTTCGCCGCCGCCATCGACCTGAATGCGCGCGCCGCTTACCCATTGGGCAAGATCGGAAGCGAGCCACAGAACGGCGCCTGCAATATCATCGCCCGTGCCCATCCGGCCGAGCGGCATCGAGGCCCCCACCTTTGCCTGAGATTCGGCATCCCCATAGGTGGCTTCGGCATTTTCGGTGGTCATCAGGCCAGCAATGATTGCGTTCACGCGGATGCCGTCTTTGCCCCATTCCTGCGCAAGGCTTTGCGTCAGATTGAGCAGGCCGGCCTTGGATGCGCCGTAAAGGGCAGTGCCGGGCGAGGGACGTGCGCCGGAGACGCTGGCGATGTTGATGATGCTTCCTGAACCGGCGCGCGCCATATGCGCATATGCGGCCTGTGCCATATATAGGGGGGCAAGCATGTTCAGCTTCACCAGCGCATCGACAAAGCGTGGCGATGCAGTTGCGGCATCATGCGACGGCGATCCGCCGGCATTATTGACCAGAATGTCCAGTCTGCCCTTGCTGGATGCGACGCCGTCGACAAAGGCTTTTGCAGCATCGGGATCGCGAATGTCGCAGGGCATGAAATCGACGCCGTCAGGCAGCGAATCGGGCGCGTTGCGTCCGCAAATTGCCACGCTGCATCCGGCCTGCGCCAGTTGCGCCGCAACGTCGCGACCAAGGCCGCGGGTTCCGCCGGTAACGATAGCGACCTGACCGGAAAGGTCGATCCTCGATTTCATTACATCTGACATGTTATTTTTACTCGTATCGAAAGTGAAAGCGCTTTTCAATTGACGATTTGCGTATTGAATGGCAGAAAAATTTACGAATGTCGCTTCTCAATATGGTTTGAGTCGACAAACTGCGGGAGAAACGCAAATGGCAACGGTTGTCGCCATGCAGGACCGTTCTGTGTCCATTCCTTCGGCCGAAGAGCTTGTTGCTCGTGCAAAGGCCATGATTCCGACATTGAAGTCGCGCGCCAAACAATGTGTCGCGCAGCGTAATGTCTCTGTCGAAACGATCGCTGAAATGAAGGAGGCGGGTTTTTTCCGCATTCTTCAGCCCAAACGCTGGGGTGGTTTCGAAATGCACCCCAATGTGTTTTTCGATGTTCAAAAGGCATTGGCCGAAGGCTGCATGTCCACAGGCTGGATGTATGGCGTGCTTGGTTGCCACCCCTATGAAATGGCGCTTTTCCATGACGAGGCGCAGGCCGAGGTGTGGGGCGAGGATGCCTCTATGCTGGTGGCGTCCACCTATCAGCCGGTCGGCCAGGTAAAGACCGTCGAGGGCGGCTTCCGCCTCTCCGGCCATTGGGGTTTTTCCACCGGCTCGGTGCATTGCGGCTGGGTGTTGCTCGGCGCGCTGGTGTGGCCGGATGACGTTCCGGGTTCGGGCCCGCCCGACATGCGCACCTTCCTGTTGCCGCGCAGCGACTATGCGATTGGTGAAGATGCTTGGCACACTTTCGGGCTGCAGGGCACCGGCAGCCATGACATCATCGTCGACGACGTATTTGTTCCGGAATATCGCACCCATCGTGCGATCGACGGTTTCCTGTGTCAGAATCCCGGGCAGGCGGCCAATGATGGTCCGCTTTACACATTGCCTTGGGCGCAGGTCTTCACCCGTTCGGTTTCGACCGCGGCCTTTGGTGGCGCTCAGGCTGCGATTAATGCGGGTATGGCGATCATGCAGGATCGCGTGTCGACCAACACCGGAAAGGCATCAAAGGCCGATCCCATACTCCATGCCGCACTGGCACGCGCCATTTCAGAGAAAAGCGAAATGGAGACGACGCTGCGCCTGACGTTCGAGGAACTGATGGGCTATGCCGAGCGTGGTGAACCGATCCCAATGCAGAAGCGCGCCTTCTTCACCTATCAGTCGAGCAATGTTGTGCGGCGCCTTGCTGATCTGGTTGACGATATCGTCAAACTGCTTGGTGGCCGGGCAATCTACATGACCAGCGACATCATCCAGCCATGGCTGGATCTGCATGCTGGCCGCGCGCATGTTGCCAATGATCCTTCGAACCGCACGGCTGACGTTATCGGCACGATGCTGGGTGAAGAGCCCGCTTTCACCTTCCTCTGAAACAGGGACCATTCATGGCCGAACTTGCGCTGAAGGATTATCGGGTTGCTGGCGATTATGACATAAGGATCGCTGAGGCAGGCGAGGGGCCTGTTATTGTCTTTATGCATGGCAGCGGCCCGGGCGCTTCTGGCGCTTCGAATTTCAGAGACAATTGGCCTGCTTTTGTGGCGGCCGGTTATCGTGTGATCCTGCCTGATCTGATTGGCTATGGTGCATCGTCCAAGCCCGAGGGCATCGACTATACGTTGCAGCTGTTCACCGACACGCTTTACGATGCGCTGCGCCAGCATGGCATCGAAAGGGCAAGTCTGGTGGGCAATTCGTTGGGTGGCGGCATCGCTATCCAGATGACGCTTGATCATCCGGAATTCACCGATCGACTGGTGTTGATGGCGCCGGGCTGCATCGAGGAACAGGCGAGCTATTTCACCATGCCTGGCATTGCCAAGATGGTGAGCGGCTTTGGCAGCCCCGATTTCAATCTAGAGGAACAGAAACGGCTGGTGTCGAACCTGGTCCATCCCAGCTTTGCGCCAAAGATTGCGCAGGCGCTGGTCGAGGAAAGATTTGCCGTCGCACGCACCCAGCCAAAGGATGTGCTGGCGCGGATGCGTACGCCCAATCTGGGCCCGCGTCTTGGCGAACTTAAACAGCCCATATTGGTGATGTGGGGCCTGCAGGATGAATTCTGCCCCGAAAGCGGCGCACGCCATTTCCTCGACGCCGGTTGCGATGTGCGCACATTGACCTTCAACCATGTCGGCCATTGGGTGCAGGTGGAACGGGCCAGCGAATTCAATCGTTATTCGCTCGAGTTTTTACGTGATTGATGGCTATCCGCTGATCCCCGAAGAATTGCCCGCGCAGTTCAAGGCGGCGATGCGCCGGCTGGCGGCGTCGGTTTCGATCGTTGTTGCCAAGGGGGATGACGGCCCTGTTGGAATAGCGGCCACATCGATCACGTCGTTGACGGTGGACCCGCCAGCGTTGCTGGTTTGCGTCAATCGCACAACCAGCCTGCACGCATTGCTCGTGCCCACCGCGCCCTTATCGATCAATCTGCTTGGGCGTGACCAGAAAATGATTTCTGCCGCATTTGGCGGCGGTGCGCCGCGTGAGGAGCGGTTCCGCATCGGCGAATGGGTGGATGGTGGCAATGGCCTTCCCAGCCTTGCAGGTGCGCAAGCTAATATGGAATGTGTGATTGATGCGATGCTTGCTTATGGCACGCACAGCATCGTTATCGCCCGCGTGTTGCGGGCGCGGGTGAGCGACGGTGTCGACCCGCTTATCTATCAGGACGGGGGATATTTGTGAGCGTCCACAGCCAATATGGATCGGCCCTTTATGAAGCGCTGCGTGACCGTAGGACGCTGCCGCCGCTGATCGAACAAAATGCCGCGCTGACCATGGATGATGCCTATGCGATCAGCCTCGAATTCCTTGCGCTGCGCCGCAAGGATGGCGAACGTGTCGTCGGCAAGAAAATCGGCGTCACCTCCAAGGCGGTACAGGATATGCTGGGCGTGCATCAGCCCGATTTCGGCTTCCTGACTGACTGGATGCACATAGACGGCGACATCGATGTCGACGCCAAGGCCCTGATTGCGCCGCGCGCAGAGGCAGAGATTGCCTTTGTCTTGAAAGAAGGGCTGGCGGGTCCGGGCATCACGGCAGAACAGGTGATCGCCGCTACTGACTACATCGCGCCCTGTTTTGAAATCGTGGACAGCCGGATAAGCGACTGGA
>JAJTFR010000033.1 GCA_021298455.1 Sphingomonadales bacterium
TCCCAAAAGGCGTCGAAACGTCCGGCTGCTAACCATGCAAGATCAAGGCTGGCCGCGCCAAAGCGGCGAATGCCGGCAACTTCAGGGGCAACCGAGGCATAAATCTTGCCCCATTCTTCAAAATTGCCATGCCCCTTATAGGGTACGCCGGTCGCAACCAGAGCTTCATTAAGCTTGCGCCGCGCGGATACACGAAGCCTTTTGTGCCCAAGCCAGGCGCCCTTGCCACGCTCTGCCCAAAAGCTTTCATCGGTAATGGGGTTATAAACCAGCCCCATGTAGAGATCGCCCCAGCCCGAACCATCGGGCTTCGGATCCTGTACCGCAATCGAGATTGCGAAATGCGGTATGCCGTGCAGAAAGTTACTGGTGCCATCCAGCGGGTCGACGATGAAGCGCGGTTTGCCAGGCGCGCCAGCAATGTCGCCGCTTTCTTCCATCAGAAAACCCCAGTCAGGCCGGGCTTTTTCCAGCTCTCGAAACAGAGTGTCTTCGGCCTGCTTGTCCGCCTTTGACACGAAATCCGCCGGTCCCTTCATGGACACCTGCAGATGTTCGATCTCGCCAAAATCCCGGCGCAGCTTGCTACCCGCCTTGCGGGCCGCTTTTTCCATGACGGACATCAGGCCCGATAATGCTGGCATGCTATATACTCCATTCCCGCAGGCCGAGCGACAGACCTAAGCCAGTCACTCGGCAGGCCGGGAGAAACTTTCCGGAAGGGTATGCCTTCCCCAACCCCGCCCGCATAGGGACGGAGCAATTGAATCAGTCCGCCTTGCGGACATATTCCCGTTCGTAAACGTCAACGACAATACGCGTGCCCGAGCTGATGAATGGCGGAACCATCACGCGGACGCCATTGTCGAGGATTGCAGGCTTGTAGCTGGAAGATGCAGTCTGGCCTTTGACGACAGCATCGGCTTCAACGATCGTGGCTTCAATGGTGTCGGGCAAGGCAACCGAAAGCGCCTCATCATCATACATTTCCATGACGACATCCATGCCGTCCTGAAGGAAGGCAGCGGCGTCACCCAGCAAGTCAGAGGGCAAGGTCACCTGATCATAGGTTTCCTTGTCCATGAAAACCAGATTATCGCCTTCCGCATAAAGATATTGGAAGTCCTTCTGGTCAAGGCGAACCCGTTCAACGGTCTCAGCCGAACGGAAACGGACGTTGTTCTTACGACCATCGCGCAGATTCTTGAGTTCGACCTGCATATAAGCACCGCCCTTGCCGGGCTGCGTATGCTGGATCTTCACTGCACGCCAGATGCCACCTTCATATTCGATGATGTTGCCCGGACGAATTTCGACGCCGCTGATTTTCATGAGATAACTCGCTTGACTATGGAAAGAGCTTGGCACGCAACACGGGCCGTTGGCGGCGCCTTTAGCGGCGAGCGCGACTTTAGGCAAGCAGCGCGTTGAACGCCTTCACCGCCGCAGCCGGACCATCAGCATAGTTCCAGACGCCTGAACTGACCGCAATGAAATCCGCGCCGGCATTAATCACTTCGCTCGCATTTTGGGTGGTGATGCCGCCAATGGCGACGCAAGGCACTTCGGTGAATTGCGACCAGAGCTCGACCGTTTCGATCTCGGCTTGATGCTTGACCTCTTTGGTGCTGGTCGGGAAGAACGCGCCAAAAGCCACATAATCTGCGCCAGCCTCGGCCGCCTCCATCGCCAGATGACGGCTATTGTGGCAGGTGACGCCGATCTGGGAATCGCGGCCCAATATGTCCCTGGCCTCACGCGGATCGCCATCCTCTTGCCCCAGATGGACACCATCTGCGCCAATCCGCTTTGCCAGAGAAATACTGTCGTTCACGATGAATGCGACATCATGGCGCGCACAGATTTCCTGCAAAGGCGCGGCCAGTTCGGCCGCCTTGTGCTGGTCGATGCCCTTCACGCGAAACTGGAAAGCGGCGACTGGTCCGGCTGTCAGCGCCTCTTCAAGACGCACGGAAAAATCACCATCAACGTTGAGCGGGGATATCAGGTAAAGCTGGCATTTATAATCTGTCATGACCCGCCCTTAGCAGACTTGCGCAAGGAGGAAACCGTCCCAGCCTTTGCTGCCGACTGTTTGCAACACAGTGGCATTTAGGCGCGGATGGCGCGAAACATGTTCATACAGCGTTCGCGTACCCGAAACGCGAGGGTCATTATTGGCTTCATCCACAATCGCGCCACCGCGCACAACATTGTCAACAATGATCGTCGTACCCGATCGGCCTAGCCGAATGGCCTCTTCAACATAATTGGCGCTGCCCTGCTTGTCGGCATCGATAAAGACAAAATCGAAAGGATCAGCGGGCTGCATCGCCGCCAGGCTGTCTTTCGCACGCCCGACCCTGATCTCGACCTTGTCTGAAAACCCTGCCCGCGCCAGATTCTCTGCGGCAACACCCGCATGTTTGCGATCAACTTCCAAAGTCAGCAAGCGGCCATCCGCCGGCAGCGCTCTTGCCAACCATATGGTAGAATATCCGCCCAGCGTGCCAATTTCGAGGATATGCCGTGCACCGGCCATCTGGGCGAGCAGCATCAGCATCTTACCGAATGCCGGAGAAACATCGATGGGCGGCAAATTGTTGGCGGCGTTGTTTTCAAGCGCCGCCTTTAGCACAGCATCGCTGCCAAGCAGCTTTGCCTCGATAAACTGGTCAACCTTGGTCCAGCTGGCGTCGCTCATGCAACGCCAGTGTGAGACCGATTTGACACTGTCAAGCGATGGACGCGCGGTAGATGGCTTCGATGGCTTCATCGAGCGATGCGTCAAATTCATCGTCGCTCATCTGATAGCGCAGGTCTTCGAGAAGTGCGCGGCTGAACGAGGCAATGATGCCATGATTTTTCGCAAGCTCAGCGCATGCTTCGGGGCGCTTATAACCGCCCGAGAGCGCGACCACGCGGAGCACCTTGGGATGATTCACCAGCGGATCGAACTTACCGGCTTCGACCGGAAGCGACAGTTTCAGCATGACCTGCTGGTCAGCACCCAACGCATCCAATTGCTTGAGAATTTCTTCCAGCAGAATCGCATCGCATTCGGCGCGCGTCTCGCTCTTGATGTTCACCTCGGGCTCGATCATCGGCATCATGCCATGCGACAGAACCTGTTGGCCGATTTCGAACTGCTGCGCGACAACGGCTGCGATCCCGTCCCGGTTGGCAGAATTGATCACCGACCGTTCTTTGGTGCCATAAACGCCGAGCGCCTTTGACCGCGTCAGCAGCGCATCAAGCTCTGGCATCGGCTTCATCATCTGCACGCCATTGGCCTCGTCTTCGAGACCCTTGTCGATCTTGATGAACGGCACCACGCCCTTTGCGATCAACGCAGCCGGCGTCGGCTTTCCATCGACCTGACCATCCATGGTACGTTCAAACAGGATGGCACCAATGACCCGATCACCAGTGAAGGATTTCGACCGGATAATCCGCGAACGCATTTCATGAATGAGGCCAAACATTTCCTCTTCGCTCGACCAGGCGCTTTCATCAACACCATAGCCAGCAAGTGCCTTGGGCGTCGATCCGCCGCTCTGGTCCAATGCGGCAATAAAGCCTTGGCCGGCGGCAATTTTGGCGGTCATGTCAGCGCTGTTCATGGAAGCTCCCTGTGTCAGATGCATACGTATGTCCGACGCATTAACGTGAATGGCGCGATTCCGCAACCGGCACTAGAAACCGAAAATATCAGCTTTTTTGAAGTGCTTTCACGCCCGGCAATTCCTTGCCTTCCATCCATTCGAGGAAGGCCCCGCCGGCGGTTGATATGAAGCTGAAATCTTCGGTCACACCGGCATGGGCCAGCGCAGCAACAGTATCGCCTCCGCCTGCGACCGACACCAGCGAACCTTCTTTCGTCAGGGCCGCCGCGGTTCGGGCCAATGCAACGGTCGCCATGTCGAAAGGCGCAAGCCTCGACCGCGGCAGGGCCGACGTCGAGGATCATCTCGTCTTCGGCAACTTCATGAACGTTCACCGTGCGGACGGGTGGGTTGGCACGAAATTCTTTCGCCACCACGACGTCATAGGGCAGATGCACGGTGCAACCTGCTACATCGGCTGCCTCCAGAATCGCGTTCGCCGTATCAGCCAGATCATGCTCGCACAGCGACTTGCCTACATTAACGCCGCGCGCTGCAAGGAATGTATTGGCCATGCCGCCACCGATGATCAGATGGTCAACCTTGGTCACAAGATTGTTCAGCACATCAAGCTTGCTCGAAACCTTTGCACCGCCGACCACAGCGGCCACGGGATGCTCGGGGTTGCCAAGTGCTGCTTCCAACGCCTTCAACTCGGCTTCCATCGAGCGACCGGCATAGGCTGGCAGAAAATGTGCTAGGCCTTCCGTGGTCACATGGGCACGATGCGCCGCTGAAAAGGCATCGTTCACATAGAGATCACCATTGGCGGCGATCGCCTTGGCAAGCTCAGGATCATTCTTTTCTTCACCGGGCCAGAAACGGCTGTTCTCAAGCAGTGCAACATCACCATTGGCCATGATATCAACCGACTGTGCGACCACGTCGCCAGCGATTTCGGGCACGAACATGACCTCCCGACCTAGCACTTCCTGCAAGGCATCAAGCGTCATCGAAACCGACATTTCGCTGTGCTTCGCACCCTTTGGACGGCCAAAATGGGCCAACAAAAGCACCTTTGCTCCCTTAGCCGACAAATCATTGACCGTCGGAGCCAGCGCGTGAATTCGCGTCAGATCAGTGACCCGACCATCCGCCATGGGAACATTAAGGTCAACGCGCACCAGCGCACGCTTGCCGCTGAGGTCACCCAGATCGTCAATGGTATTGAAGGCCATAAGTTCACTCCCTCAGCCGGGCAAAGACCGGCGCCTGCCCGATATTGTCCCTGCCGACACCGCGCTCTGGGCTGCCCTAGCTTGGCCAGCCCAGCGCGGATTTCGGTTAGATCAGCTTTGCCATCACGCCGGCAGTATCGACCATGCGGTTCGAGAAACCCCATTCATTATCGTACCAGCTGACCACGCGGGCAAGCTTTCCTTCGAGAACGGTTGTCTCAAGGCTGTCGATTGTCGAACTGGCCGGGCAATGGTTATAATCGATCGAAACCAGCGGCTCATCCGAATAAGCAAGCACGCCCTTCAACGGGCCCTCTGCCGCAGCCTTCAGCGCGGCGTTCAGTTCTTCTGCAGTGGTATCGCGCGACGGTGTGAAGGTCAGGTCAACAAGGCTGACATTGGGCGTCGGCACGCGAATTGCCGAACCATCCAGCTTACCCTTCAGTTCAGGCAGTACTTCCGCAACGGCGCGGGCGGCACCAGTTGTCGTCGGGATCATAGACATGCCAGCGGCACGGGCGCGGCGCATGTCACTGTGAATCTGGTCAAGGATCTTCTGGTCGTTTGTATAAGCATGGATCGTGGTCATCAGGCCGCGCTCAATCCCGACGGTTTCATGCATCACCTTCGCCAAAGGAGCGAGGCAGTTGGTCGTGCAGCTGGCATTGGACACAATGGTGTCCGATGACGTCAAAACGTCATGGTTGACGCCATAGACAACGGTTTTGTCGACATTTTTAGCCGGTGCGGAGATCAAAACGCGTTTGGCGCCGGCGGTCAGATGCTTGCCGGCACTTTCACGATCCGTGAAGAAACCGGTGCACTCAAGAGCAATGTCGATGCCGTTGGCGCCATGCGGCAGATTGGCAGGGTCACGTTCGGCGGTGACATGGATGCGCTTACCATTCACGATAATGTCGTTGCCGTCGGCTTCAACCGTACCGGGAAATGCGCCATGGACACTGTCACGCTTGAAAAGCAGCGCGTTTGACTTGGCATCGGCCAGATCATTGATGGCCACCAATTCGAGATCATGGTCGGTCCGCTCAAGGATCGCGCGCGCCACCAGACGGCCGATACGTCCGAAACCGTTGATCGCAACTTTGGTAGTCATATCAAATACTCCCTTTAAACCATTAATTTTGAATGGATTTTGGAAACAATATTCTCAACCGAGAACCCGAAATAATCATAAAGTGCTTCGGCTGGCGCAGATGCCCCGAAACTGTCAATGCCAATATTGATGCCATTGGAGCCGGTGTAGCGCTGCCAACCCAGTGTAACGCCTGCTTCGATCGATACAATCAGAGCGTCGGGCGGCAGCAGATCGGTCCTGTAGGCTGCATCCTGCGCATCGAATAATTCCCAGCTCGGCATCGAAACCACGTCCGCGCCCTGTCCTTGTGCTTCAAGCGCATCGGCAACCTTGGTGGCAAGCTCGACTTCAGATCCGGTAGCGACCAGGACCACCTTGCGCGGTGCCGTAGCGGCGCGCAGACGATAGGCGCCACGCGCACAGCGGTTTTCGGCGGCTTCGCTGCGCAATTGCGGCAAATTCTGTCGTGACAGAGCGAGAAGCGAGGGGCCATCGGTGCGATCCAGTGCCAATGCCCAGCATTCCGCCGTTTCGACGGCGTCACAGGGCCGCAGAACCAGCAGGTTCGGCATCGCGCGCAAGCTGACAAGATGCTCGACCGGCTGGTGGGTCGGGCCGTCCTCGCCAAGGCCGATGCTGTCATGCGTCATCACATAAACAACACGCTGATGCTGGATTGCGGAAAGGCGAATGGCGTTGCGGCAATAATCCGAAAACACCATAAATGTACCGCCATAGGGGATGATCCCGCCATGCAACGCCATCCCGTTCATGGCCGCCGCCATCCCGAATTCGCGAATGCCATAATAGACATAACGCCCCGAATAATCGTCGCGCGTCATGGCGAGTGTGGATTTGGTCTTGGTATTGTTAGAACCGGTAAGGTCTGCAGACCCGCCGACCAATTCGGGCAGCGCAGCGGTCAGCGCTTCAAGTGCCATTTCCGATGCTTTGCGCGTGGCCACCTTTGCCGGGTTGGCAAGCAAATTATCTAGGTAGCTGCGGATCGCGCCATTGCCATCAACCGCACCGCTCAAACGGCGTGTGAACTCATCCTTTGATGAACTTGATTCAAAACGCTTTTGCCAGTCGTCGCGCGCTGTGGAACCGCGCTGTCCAGCGGCCCGCCAAGCATCGAGAATATCGGCAGGTACCTCAAAAGGCGGATATGCCCAGCCCAACTCGGCGCGGGTCGCGGCGATTTCATCTGCGCCTAACGGCGAGCCATGGGTTGCCGAAGTCCCCTGTTTATTGGGCGATCCCTTGCCGATCAGCGTACGGCAGGCGATCAGCGAAGGACGATCATCGGCAAGCGCTGCATCAATCGCCCTCGAAATATCTGCAAAGTCATGACCGTCACAGCTTTCGACATGCCAGCCAGTTGCGACGTAGCGCGCGGCAACATCTTCGCTGGTGGAAAGGTCGGTGCTGCCGTCGATGGTGATGCGGTTGTCATCCCAAAGAACGATCAGCCGCCCAAGCCGCAAATGGCCGGCAAGACCGATAGCCTCATGATTGATGCCTTCCATCAGGCAGCCGTCACCGGCGATCACCCAGGTGCGGTGATCGACCAGATCATCGCCAAATTGACCGTTCAGATGCCGTTCGGCCATCGCCATGCCGACTGCCATGGCAAGCCCCTGCCCCAGCGGCCCGGTGGTCGATTCAACCCCTTCAAGCTCCGTATTTTCCGGATGACCGGCGCATGGGCTGTGCAACTGACGGAAATTGCGAATGTCATCGATGGTCGGCTTTGCATAGCCGCTGAGATACAGGGTCGAATAGGCCAGCATCGAGCCATGGCCAGCCGAGAGGACAAAGCGATCACGATCCGGCCATTTCGGGGAAGATGCGTCATATTTCAAATATTTGCTGTAAAGAACGGTCGCCACATCGGCCATGCCCATGGGCATCCCAGGATGTCCGCTATTCGCGGCCTGAACGGCATCCATAGACAGCGCCCGGATTGCGTTGGCCATCATCTGAAGATTGGCGGACATGCAAACTACCCCTTCACCGCGTCGCGGCGCGGCGCCTTTACAAGCATTTTTCCAGTTGACCGCACGAGTCGGTTCGCGCCCCCTTTGCGGAGCGCAATGGGAAGGGTCAACCCCATGCCGCGACAATTTCCCTCCAAGCGCCGTTGCCAAAAGCGTCGAATTTGTTAGTTTCCGCGAAGAACGGGGTGCAAGCTATGGCAGATCAATTATTGATGCAGGCAATTGGCAGGCTTGAAAGAGCCGTTTCCAAACTTGAAAATACACCCTTGCCCGCGACCGCGGTCGACAAGCCGGACCTTTTGCGCCGGCATGATGCGTTGAAGGCGGCTGCGGGTGACGCCATTGCACGCATTGACAGCTTGCTGGCACAACAAGGGCAAGCGAATGGCTGAAGTCCGTCTCACAATTGCAGCCCGCGAATATATCGTCACCTGTCGCGATGGCGAGGAAGGACGTCTGGTCGAACTCGGCCAGATGGTAAATGCGAAGGTACGTGAAGCCGGGGGTAGTGCCGGCGGATTGAATGAAAGCCGCCAATTGCTGTTTGCTGCGCTCCTGCTGGCAGACCAGTTGCACGACAATGGCGGCAATTCAGCGTCGGGTACGACGAGTACGGGCATTTCAGCCGAACTTGCGACGCAAATGGCGCAAACCATCGATAAACTAGCGGCACGCGTCGAATCTTTTGCCGCAGGGCTTGAGGAACAGGCGACCTCTGCCTAAATGGGAGGTGGCGGGACTGCCCGGCACGAACTGAAGCGAACATCCCTGAGGCGATAAATCAATCCTTGGGAGCTGTCCCTGCTCTGGCCACTATGGCAACATGGAGGTCAGGGATATATGGTGCCCACCTGACGTACTGGCGTCAGAGGATATTCCGGGAAACGACCCATGGTGGTTCCGTCAAAATTACAAAGGCTTCCCAAGTGACTTCACAGGATGACAAGGCCTCTCTGCGCCGTTTTTTCCGCACGCGCCGCACCCAATTCGTCCAGTCCATGACCGATCGTGAACGCGCACTAGCCTTTGGCAAGATGCCGTCGCCGCTTGTCCGGTTATGCGCGCCCAAAAAGATCGTGGCAGGCTATGTCGCCGTCGGGTCAGAGGTAGATCCATCACGCCTATTGGCAGAAGCAGAGGCGCTGGGTTGCACGCTCGCCCTGCCCCATGTCACCAGCCGCGCCGCGCCGATGCGATTTCTCCGATGGGAGACCGGCTTGCCTCTTGTCGAAGGTCCTTTCGGCCTTTCACAGCCTTTGGAGAACGCAGAGGCGGTCGTTCCCGATATCGTACTTGTGCCGCTTCTGGGGTTTGACGACGAATGTATGCGTCTTGGTCAAGGCGCCGGCCATTATGACCGCGCGCTGAGTCTGCTGGATGATGCCGTCGCCGTCGGTCTAGCTTGGTCCGTGCAGCATTCCGAACATTTGCCCATCGATCCGTGGGACGAACCCATGGACGCAATTCTAACCGAACAGAGCTGGATAACGCCATGAATCACCCCAATCCCCCGCCCCCGCCCACCTGGCGCAAACCTGCGGGCGTTTTCGCAATGCTATCTTTGATTGCAGGGGTGTCGCTGATCGTGGTCAGTCTATCTGACACGATCGGTGCGTTGCCGATATGGGCGCAGTCGCTCATATACCTGTTCGCCGGAACAATCTGGATTGCCCCGTTACGGCCACTGATGATCTGGATGGAAACCGGAAAATGGCGCGAGTGACGGGGCTCGAACCCGCGACCTCCGGCGTGACAGGCCGGCGCTCTAACCAACTGAGCTACACCCGCTTAATGCGGTGAGCGCGCTGTTAGAAGGGGCTGCTCCGACTGTCAACAGCGAGAATGCGGCAAGCCAAATTTTTGTCGGCGATTTAACGACAAAGCCGCGGCCCGATTGCTCAGAAACTTGCCGATCGGTTTACCATTTACATTCGATTTTACAAGAATCGCCACGATATCTGGTATTTTTACCTATTATTTTTCGTCACTTATCTACTTAACGCTCTACTCCCCCCTTAACCTTTTCTTGACCCTCTTTTGAGATAAGAGCGGTATGAAAAGGACCGCTTTCTACCGCTCATCGCACCGCAGCGCATTTTTGCGCCCTGGTCGCCTGTCTGTAATCACGCTGCTCGCAAGCGCCGCCTGCATCACGCAACCTGCGTTTGCAGCGGGTACGCTTGCAGGCACGAACATCGAGAATATCGCCACCGCCAGCTTTGACGTTGGCGCAGGCACCGTGGACATCCAGTCCAACGCTGTGGTGATTCTTGTCGACGAATTGCTGGACGTAACCGTCACCAGCAGCGATCCCGGCGATGTCGCCACAACCAATGGCGCGACCAATGCGGCGCTCACCTATCGGGTGACGAACAACGGCAACGGCCCTGAAAGCTATCGCCTGACGCCCAATGTCGCCAATGGCGGCGACGATTTCGATCCCGTCTTTGCGCAGATCGTTATCGATGCGAACAACAACAATGTTTATGATCCCGGCGTTGACACTGTTTATGTCGCCGGCACCAATGATCCACTATTGGCACCCGACCAAGGCGTGACAATATTCGTCTTGACCAACATTCCGGCGACGCAGACCAACGGGCAACGTGCCAATGTCAGCGTCACTGCAGCCGCAACCACCGGCACGGGTGCCCCGGGCACGACCTTTGCCGGCCAAGGCCAGGGCGACGGCGATGCTGTTGTTGGCACCAGCGGCGCAGACGGGGAAGCCAGCGGCTTTCTGCGCGTCGATGCGGCCTCTGTGGCGCTTGCCAAGTCGGCAGCCGTTGTCGATCCATTTGGCGGAAGCAACGCGGTTCCGGGTGCAACAATCACCTATACCATCACAGCAACCGTAAGCGGTGCGGGCAGCCTGACCAATCTGGTCGTCAACGATCCGATCCCTGCGGGCACCACTTATGTCGCCGGCAGCCTGGCGTTGCAGTCGACTTTGCTGACCGACGCGGCCGATGCTGACGCCGGCAATTTCAACGGTTCGCGGATTAGCGTCGCCTTGGGGAATGTCCCGGCGGGACAGACGCGCACCATAACTTTCCGGACGGTAATCCAGTGATCAAATATGCCATAACTGCACTCATCGCGACCCTAGCCGCGCTTCCCGCCTTCGCGGGACCGCTCGAGCTTGCCAGCGATGTTTTCGTCGAGCGCGCGCAAAAGCGTGCCGATGGCAGCGTTGCGACCGTGCTCGAAGCGCCGAAGCCGGTGGTTCCTGGCGATCAATTGGTCTTCATTGTCCGTTATAAGAACACAGGCACCGCGCCGGCTTCGAAGCTGAGCGTAACCAATCCGATACCGCAGGCCGTGGCTTTCTCGGCAACTGCAGACGGCACCGAAATCGTTTCGATCGATGGCGGCAAGAGCTGGGGCTTTTTGTCGCAATTGAAGGTGCCGATGGCGAACGGCTCGTTCCGCACGGCGCTGCCGTCTGACGTGACACACTTAAAATGGAATTTGAATCAAACGCTTGCTGCGGGTTCCGCAGGCAAGCTTGTCTTTCGGGGGGTCGTCAGATGACCCCCCACCGAAACCGCACCGATTGCTGCGGCAAAAGCAATCGCACTTAACGCAACCGGAGAATAAGCATGACCAGTAAGCTTAGAACCCTCGTTGCCTCAACTGCACTTGCCGCGGTTATCGGGGTTTCCTCCCCGGCTTTCGCAGTAGGGACCAATCAGGGCACCGATATCACCAACAGCGTAACCGTGAACTACCAGGTCGGTAGCGTCGCGCAAACGCCTGTCACCAGTAACACCGACATGTTCGAAGTTGACCGCAAGGTTGCCTTCACCGTTGTCGAACGCACAACCATCGGGACGACTTCGGTCAATCCGGGCCAAACCGTGCAACAGACGGCGTTTACGCTGACAAACCTGTCGAACGATATTCTCGATTTCGACCTGACAGCGGCCAACTTGACCACAGGGACGGCAACCCCGCGCGGAACCGACGCCTTTGCCGTCACCAGCCTGCTGATCTGCCTGGATGCGGACAATAACAACGTCTGCGATGCTGCAGCAACGGCAACGCTATCGGTGAACGATCTTTCGGCCACAACCGGAAGCAACAGCATCAACGTGCTGGTGCTCGGCAACGTTCCCTTGACCGCCACAAACGGCCAGATTTCGGGCGTTCGCCTGACCGCGACTGCACGGTTCAGCAATGGCACGGCCTTTGTTCTCGCCGGTCCCGGCCAGAACATCTCGACCGACGCAAATGCCAACGTCGCAAATGCCGTCGATACCGTCCTTGCCGATAGCGGCCGTGATGGCGTCGAATCCGCACTCGATGACTATACCGTTCAGGCAGCGACGCTGAGCGTCTGGAAATCGAGCCGTGTGGTCAGCGATCTTGTAAGCGCCAGCAATCCGAAGGCCTTGCCGGGCGCAACTGTCGAATATTGCATTTCGGTTCAGAATAGCGGCGGTGCTGCGGCGACCAACGTGGCAATCGAGGACATACTTCCGGCTAATACGACTTATGTCGCGTCGTCGATCCTCCTCAACGGCACTGTTACCGGCCATGGCACGGCTGCCCAAGCCTGTTCTGCAGGCACAGCCGGAGGCAGCTTCACGGCCACGCCTTCGCCACGGGTCAGCGGCACGCTGGCCAGTGTGGCCGGCGGTGGCGGCGTCAGTGCACTGATCTTCCGCGTCACAATCGACTGATAAAGAGCAGGCGGGGGAGCGGTTTACCCGATTCCCCGCCTGTTTCGCAGATAATGGTGTTAACCAAACTTATCAGACAGCGCGCAGGAACGCTGGCGGCAGCAAGCCTTATGGCTGCCGCCTGCCTTCCCGCGCATGCGCAATCCTTGCCCGATACAATCAGCAATGTTGCGCAGGCGGAATGGACTGCGGGCGGCCAAACACTGATCCGGCCCTCCAACAGCGTCGAAATCGCTGTCAAACGGGGCAGTGGACAAGGTGCGAAGCTCGAACTTTACCGATTTGCTGGGGCAAATGGGACGGAAACCACCAATTTAGCGCCAACGATGTGCCAAGGCACAAATGGACCGGTGCCGGTGGCCTTGCACGGCGTATTTGCCGATTTGCCAACCAACCCCGCCGTCCTGGCTCGCACCACGTCTATCCGGGCGGGCGAGCCGTTGGTGCTCAAGATCACCGCGCCAAACAAAAATATCAATCCGGGCAGCATTGACAGTTTCAATGCAGACGTCAGAGCCGACGATGGCGATGTCGAACGTCTGACATTCACCGAAACAGCGCCCAATTCCGCCATTTTCATGGCGATGATCAATACGAGCGCGATTCCACCCGCGTCGGTCGCCGGCGACTGCGTTTTGTCAGTCAGGCCGGGCGCACAGCTCAGTTTGGAACTTGATGACGTCCAAAGCGGCAACGTCATCGATCAGGGCCAGGTCGATATTCTTGTCGATCCCTTTGGCCTAACTTTCGACAGTGCCGATGGCGCGCCTGTAGATGGCACCCAGGTCACAATTGTCGATGCCGCGACCGGTGCGCCAGCACAGGTGTTTGGTGACGATGGCGCATCCGCCTTCCCCAGCACCATCATTACAGGCAGCACGGTAACTGACAGCGGTGGTCAAACCTATGTTTTTGAACCAGGATTTTACCGATTCCCGTTCTTAAGACGTGGCGACTACCGGCTGATCGTGTCCCCAGTGGCACCCTACACCCACCCATCAGTGGCGACCCCTGCCGAAATCTCGGTACTGACAAGGCCCGATGGCGGGCGATTTGTGATCGCCCCTGGATCTTATGGTGGTATTATCACGCTGAATGATCCGGCCCCGGTGCGTATCGACATTCCACTCGATCGACCTGGCGACAGCCTGCAATTGCGAAAATCGACCTCGGCGACCACGGCGATGCCCGGCGATGTCGTGCAATATCGCATTGAAATCCGCAATCCGGACCGGACGCGCACCAGCGGACCGGTGACTGTTACAGATTTATTGCCTGATTCTATGCGTTTACGGGTTAACAGCCTGCGCTATAACGGCGCCCCAATCGCGCCTGTCGCCAGCGCGGATGGCAAGCAATTTTCCGTCACCCTGCCCCCTTTACCTGGCGCCGGAACGGGACTTTTGACCTATCTGACCGAAGTAAGGATCGACGCACGCCCTGGCGATGCCGTCAATCGTGCTTCGGCACGCGATAATCGCGGGACTAGCAGCGAAATCGCCGACGCATCCGTGCGCATCATACGCGATGGCATCAGCGAGCGTTTCACGATCGTCGGCCGCATCACAGACGGTGGCTGTGGCATCAATCCACGGCAGGCAAAGGGCATAAGCGGCGTTCGCGTGATGCTGCAGGATGGCACCTACACCATTACCGACGTCGATGGCCGCTACCATTTCGAAGGCGTAATTCCGGGGCTCCATGTCGTGCAGGTTGATCCGTCAACTTTCCCGCTGGATCGGGCCCCAATCAACTGTGCGAAAAACAGCCGCAGCGCAGGAAGTGCGATTTCGCGCTTCGTCGAAGGCCGCGGCGGCAGCCTCAAGCGCGCGGACTTCCGTGCCCATGCGGTCGCCCCACGCGCCAGTTCGGTCCGCCAGATCGCACGTCCGGTCGAACAAAATGCGGAACAGCGCAGCATTGCCGGTGGTGAGAAAGACTGGGTTGCAGGGCAAGTTCCCGGAACCGAATTCCTATTCCCGGGCGTCGGACACAACCCGCCGGTTCCCGCGATCCGTGTTGCATTCAAGCATGCCCGTAACGAACGGATTGAGCTTTCCCTCAACGGAAAACCTGTCGATCCATTGAACTTCGACGGTATCAAGCGTGGCGCCGAAGGGCTGGTCAATGTCAGCACCTGGCGGGGTGTCGAGCTGGAAGCCGGCACAAACAAGCTTGTCGCCCGAGTGCTTGACGCAAATGGAGCGGAAACGGGCAAGTTTGAACGCGAAGTGCATTTCGCGACGCCCGCAATCCAGGCCCAGTTTATCAAGGAAAAATCGCTTCTGCTCGCCGATGGCGTCAACCGCCCACGTATCGCGGTGCGCCTGACAGACCGCACAGGCAAGCCGATTCAGCCCGATGCAGTCGGCGCATTCAGCGTAAGCGACCCCTATCGCCCGGCCGTCGAAATCGATGCCCAGCAGGCCAACCAACTTTCAGGTCTGGAACGTGCAGCACCTGTGTGGCGCGTGATCGGGGAAGACGGGATCGCCTATATCGAACTCGAGCCGACCACGGCATCGGGCACTGTGGCGATCAGCTTTGACTTCCTCGACGGACAGGTGAAGCACAGCCAGCGCATCGAAACATGGCTCGATCCCGGTGACCGCCCTTGGACCGTCGTCGGCTTTGCCGCGGGCACCATCGGTTTCAACAAGCTGGAACAGGGCCTTGAGGATCTGGCTGGCGATGAAGACCCGCTGAATGTTGATGGCCGCATCGCCCTCTATGCCAAGGGCCGGGTCAGCGGCAAATGGCTGATGACGCTCGCCTATGACAGTGACAAAAAGGCCAATGACGCCCGCTTTGCCGGCACCATCGATCCGCGCCGCTACTACACCGTCTATGCCGACCGCAGCGAACAGCGCTATGACGCGGCGTCGATCCGCCGCCTCTATCTGAAGCTGGAGCGGCCGCAATTTTACGCGCTGTTCGGCGACTATCAAACCGGCATCGATGAGCCCGAGCTTGCGCGCTATCAGCGCAGCTTCAACGGCATCAAGGCCGAATATCGCAGCGATGATGTGCATGCACAGGTCTTTGCCGCAGATACGCCCTACCGCTATCGTCGCGATGAAATCCAGGGAACCGGCCTTAGCGGGCCCTATGCGCTAAGCGCGCGCGATATCTTTGCCAACAGCGAGCGGATCACAGTTGAAACCCGCGATCGCCTGCAATCGAACATCATTGTCGATCGCAAGCAGCTGATGCGTCACATCGACTATGATATTGATTATGCGAGCGGCACGTTGCGGTTCCGTGAACCGATCTTGTCGCGCTCTAGCGGTCTCGATCCGCAGTTCATCATCGCCGAATATGAAGTCGATGGCGTTGGCGAGCGTGTGAACAATGCCGGCGGACGTGTGAAATGGCAATCGGCTGACCAGAATCTGCAAATCGCCGCGACCGCGATCCATGACGAGACTGACAGCGACAAAACCAATCTTGTCGGTGCTGATATCCGCTATCGCCCTGCATCCGGGACGGAATTGCGCGCCGAATTCGCTGCGACCGATGG
>JAJTFR010000034.1 GCA_021298455.1 Sphingomonadales bacterium
CCAGCCAGCTGGTAAGCGATGATGATGCCAGCGCAGATCACGATGGTCGGCATGGCGGTCGATTCAAGGCTGATAGCCAGACCCTGAATGACGTTGGTGCCATGGCCCGTTTCCGACGCCTTGGCGATCGACCGTACAGGACGATAGTTGGTGCCGGTATAATATTCGGTGATCCAGATGATCAGGCCGGTGATGATCAGGCCGAGCAGCGAGCAATAGAACAGCGTGCGGCCGGTGAAACCGCCCACATCCGTTTCCATGCCGCCCATGGCATAGCTGATCGAGAACCAGATCGCCGGAACCGAAAGAACCGCGGTAACAAGGAAGCCCTTGTACATCGCACCCATGACATTGGTGCCGCCGCCCAGACGGACGAAATAGGTACCGATGATCGAGGTTACGACACACACACCGCCAATGAGGAGCGGGAGGCTCATCAGGTTCATCAGCAACGCACTGTCGGTTACGCCCTTCACCAGAAGCGCGATGAGGACCATCGTTGCGCCAACGGTGACGACATAGGTTTCGAACAAGTCCGCAGCCATACCGGCGCAGTCACCAACATTGTCACCGACATTGTCGGCGATAACTGCCGGGTTGCGTGGATCGTCTTCCGGAATGCCTGCTTCGACCTTGCCGACAAGGTCGGCCCCCACGTCTGCAGCCTTGGTGAAGATACCACCGCCGAGACGTGCGAAGATCGAGATGAGCGATGCGCCAAATGCCAAAGCGACCAGAGCGTCGACAACGGCGCGGCTGTTCGGTTCCATCATGGCGACATCAGTCAAATACCAGAAGAACACGGCAATCGCGAGCAAGGCGAGACCAGCGACAAGCATGCCGGTGATCGCACCCGCACGGAACGCCATGGTCAGGCCAGCCTGCAGGCCGGTCTGCGCAGCAGCAGCCGTACGCACGTTTGCGCGCACCGAGATGTTCATCCCGATATAACCGGCAACACCCGAAAGCACGGCGCCGATGACGAAGCCGATGGTCGGAATGACACCCAGGAACGCAGCAACAAGCACAGCAACGACCACACCAACAATGGCGATGGTGCGATACTGGCGGCCCAGATAGGCCTGTGCGCCTTCTTGAATGGCAGCTGCGATTTCTTGCATTTTTTCATTGCCTGCCGAGGCGCTCAGCACCTGGCGGCTGGTGACGAAGCCGTAGATTACGGCCAAGACACCGCAAATAATTGCGATTAATGTCAAAGACATGGAGTCTCCTTCCCCCTTGTATCTCTATATCAAAGTTGCGGACGTTCGCACGGGCGCCCAACCGCAAGCCGGCCAGCTATGCTGTGGAATGCAGGCTTAGGCAACCCTTAAAAGCCGCAGAAATCTGCGATAGCTTCAATGATGTTGATAACCCAGCGAAGGCGGGAAGAGCAGCTGGTAATCATCGCCCCAGCTTGCCGCCTGCAAGCGGCTGTCGCGATTTTCGCCGCGACAGGCGCGATAGTCTTCACTCAAGGGAATTTTTGCCAGATCAATCTCGATTGCAACGCCGCTTGCGGTGGCGATACGTTCTGCATCGATCAGTAGACCATCGGATACATCCATCATCGCCGTGACATTCGGCGCGAGCGCCTTACCATCATCGATACGGGGCACGGGGCGATTATAGGCAGCGGCCAGCGCGGGCGGCGGATCAAAGCCTGCCTCAATCAATTCAAAACCGGCAAGCGCATCGCCCAACACACCGGTAACACACAATAAATCGCCTGGCTGTGCACAACCGCGCGAGGGCACTGGCCGGAAGGTCCCCGCGCCAATGGCAGTCAGCCCGACGGCGCGCTTGTCGCCCCGGTTGGAAACGGTATCACCGCCAAGCAAAGGCACGCCATATTGCCGTAGCACCTGCCCCAGCCCTTCTGCAAAGCGGCGGTCCCAATCACTGTCGCCCAGCATGAAGCCGAGCAACACGCCCAAGGGCCGGGCACCTTTTGCTGCAAGATCGGACAGGTTCACCGCGACCAATTTCCAGGCGACATCGGCGGGCTCGGCAGATTGCAGCCAGTGGACGCCTTCTGCCATCATGTCATGCGTCAGGATCAGGCTTTCCCCGCCCAATTCAATCACCGCCGCGTCATCCCGCAAATCGCGCGCAGCGGGATCGGTCGCGATAGCGCGCATCATCTGGATGAAAACGGATTCCGTGGTCATATCATGCTTGTAGCGCTGGTTTTCATTTCAGCCAAAGCGCGAATCTGTGGCCCACGTTTCTGATCAGCGATGACACAATATTGGCGAATGAAGGGACTTAGACCCTTTTTTCCTTCGCCACCGCATCGAGCAGGCCATTGACGAACTTCGCATCTTTGTCGTCGAAAAACGCATGGGCTACATCAAGATATTCGTCGATCACGGTTGCAGTTGGCACGTCAGGGCGTGCTATGATTTCATAGGTGCCGGCGCGCAGCAATTGCAGCATCGTCTTGTCCAGACGACCAATCTTCCACTGCTCGCCCAGTTTCGATTCGATCAGCGCATCGATTTCCGTACGCCGGGCATGGACGCTGCTGACAATGTCATCGAAAAAGCTCTGCTCGGCCTAGGTATAGACGGCATCCTCAATTTCAGCGCCCAGCCGGTGCGCATGAAATTCATCGAGCAATCGGGCAAGGCCGATATTCTCCATGTCCATCTGATATAGCGCCTGCACAGCGGCGAGGCGGGCGGCGGAACGGGCCTTGCTCATGATATGACTTTCATAATCTGACTTTGACGCTTGCGGCATGCGCGGGAAGGCCTTCTGCCTCGGCAAGCGCAACCGCCGCCGGGCCGATAGCCTTCATCGCGCCGCGATCCAGCGCAATGAAACTGGTACGCTTCATGAAATCGAGCACAGACAGGCCCGACGAAAAGCGGGCGCGCCGACCTGTGGGAAGCACGTGATTAGGGCCAGCGACATAATCGCCGATCGCCTCTGGTGTCATCCGGCCGAGGAAAACCGAGCCAGCATGGCGGATCAAACCGAACAGCGCCTCTGCACGGTCATCGTCAACGGCAAGCTGGACATGTTCGGCCGCTAGGCGGTTCACCAATGGCATTGCCGCATCAAGGCTTTCGCAGACAATGATCGCGCCATTTGTCTGCCAGCTTTCAGTTGCTACCTTTGTCGTTGCCAACTGGGTCAATTGGGTCGTCACAGCCGCCGCAACCGCGTCTGCAAACACGGCGTCATCGGTGAACAGCACCGACTGGCTTGTCGGATCATGTTCAGCCTGACTCAAAAGGTCGGCCGCAATCCATTCAGGATCATTGGCCGCATCAGCAACGACAACAATTTCGGACGGCCCGGCCACCATGTCGATCCCGACCTGGCCGTAAAGCTGGCGCTTTGCCTCTGCCACAAAGGCATTGCCCGGGCCGGTGATCACATCGACCGGCGCAATGCGTTCACTGCCATGTGCCAGCGCGGCAATCGCCTGTGCGCCGCCAAGCCGCCAAATCTCATCCACGCCGGCAAGATGCGCGGCGGCCATTACCGTCGGATTCACCTGCCCGTTCGGCGTCGGCGTGACCATCACGATCCGTTCCACGCCTGCAACCTTGGCGGGAATAACGTTCATCAGCAGCGACGACGGATAGGCGGCACGGCCGCCCGGCACATAGACACCCGCTGCATCGACCGCGCTCCAGCGCGCACCAAGACGCACACCAGCCGCATCGCGATAATCGCGATCTTCGGGCAATTGTGCAGCATGATAGGCGCGAATACGTTCGGCTGCGAGTTCCAGCGCATCGCGTAACGCAGGCTCCAGTGCAGCAAAGGCGGCTGCGCAATCTTCCGCCGAAATCTGCCAGCCCTGTTCTGCAAGGCTGAAGCCGTCAAAGCGCTGGGTCAATTCGAGCAGGGCAACATCGCCGCGGGAACGCACATCACGGATCGTCGCCGTAACGATCGCAGAAACATCCGCATCGGTTTCACGTCGGGCATTGACGAGCGCGTCAAATTTCCGATCGAAATCTGCGTCGCCGCTCGACAGTCTAAGCATTGGCTGCCTCGCGGAATTTCTCCACCAGCATCGCGATCCGGGCATCGGTCTTGAACGCGGCGCGATTAACGACAAGCCGCGCCGAAACCTGTGCAATCGTCTCAACCTCGACCAGCCCGTTTTCCTTCAACGTTTTGCCGGAAGAGACAAGATCGACAATCCGGCTCGACAGACCAAGCAGCGGCGCGATCTCCATCGCGCCGTTCAGCTTGACGCATTCGGCCTGCACGCCGCGGGCGGCAAAATGCTTGCGCGTCAGATTGGGATATTTGGTGGCAACGCGGACATGGCTCCATGATCGCGGATCGTCGCTAGCGGCCAGTTCAGCAGGCTCCGCAACCGAGATGCGGCAATGGCCAATATCAAGGTCGACGGGGGCGTACAGTTCCGAATAATCAAATTCGTCGATCACATCGGAACCGACGATCCCGATCTGCGCTGCGCCATGGGCTACGAAGGTCGCCACGTCAAAGGCGCGCACGCGGATAACCTGCACCGAAGGGTCGGTACAGGCAAACATCAGCGCGCGGCTGTCCTTGTCGAAAAAGGCGGGTTCGGGGTCGATGCCCGCCGCCTGCATCAGCGGCAGCGCTTCATCAAGGATCCGGCCTTTCGGAATGGCAAAGATGATCGGTGCGGTCATTACCGGCGCGCTTTACGAGCGCTACGCGCCAAGGGCAAGGAGTAGCACGCACAAGATGCTGCTTTCACTGCGCAGGATGCAGACGCCCGTTGGCGAGAATGTCAGCCGGTTTGCGAGAGGAAGGCGCGCATAGCCGCGATCACTGCCTGCGGTTGCTCCCAAGTGACAAAATGCCCGCAATCCTCAATCCGTTCGATCTGGATATTAGGGACAAAAGCCTCAATCCCCTCAATATTCGAAGGTGGAAGCGCCTTGTCCTGCATGGCCCAGACCAGCAGCGTCGGAATTTCAAGCTTGGGGAAGTCGGCGGCAGCCCAATCGGGCACTGGGCAAACCTCCCCGATTGCGGGCACGACCATTTGCGAGGCGCGATACCAGTTGATCATGCCAAAGGCGGTATCGGGATGCTGCCAGCCAGCGCGCAAATCGTCATATTCCTCCTGCTCCATCGCAGGCGGCTTTACCCAATTCATCGCTTTTTGCAGGACAGGAAACAGCCCGCGCGTCGCCATAACCGAATCAATCGCGGTATCGCGGAACATGCGGATATATTGCGCCGATGCCCGCTGCGTCGGGTCGTTGATCAAGACCCGCTGATAAATGCAGGGATGCGGTGCATTTGCGATCATCGCGCGCGTCACTCGCCCGGCCCATTGCGGTCGAAATCCGCCGGGCTGGCCATTGAGGGCAACGCTCCATGCGACAGCGCCGCCCCAATCATGGCCGGCAATAGTAAATTGCTCAATTCCGAACGCATCGGCCAGCGCGAAGATATCAGCCGTCAGCTTGTCGGTCGAATAAGCGGACACCGCCGAAGGCTTTGATGAACCGCGATAGCCCCGCTGATCAGGGGCGATACAATAATATTGGTCTGAAAGTGCAGCCAGTTGATGGCGCCAGGTGCGGTGCGATTCAGGAAAGCCATGGAGAAACACGATAGGAGGATTTTCTGGATCGCCATGGACAGCGACATCAAGTTCAACACCGGTCGAAATCTTTACACGGCGCATGGATTGCAACAACGCATTAACTCCAAATAATCTTGCATCTGCGGTACGCATAATTAATCGGAACCGAGTGATCGGTATTGTATGGATTAATCATTATTTGCCACTTTGTGTCAACATCACTTGAGAATTAGGTATCAATACATTCAGATACACTGACATAATCAGCGCATACTAATTCTAACGGCCGGCAACGGAGTAACGAGGGTTCGACCTCGACTTCAGGCCGGGCCGGATCACTCCCCCGGTGTGCGCGCCTTATGGCTAGGGCGTGCACCCTGTCCCCAGGCAGGTCGCCCAGCGCCTTGTTCACCATCCGCTGCCGCAGGACGCGATTCACCCCGGCAAAGGCGCTGCTTTCTATTTCAACGGTGAAGTGGCTCTCGCCCGACCCATCATCGCCGCTATGGCCGCGATGCGTTGCGCTGTCGTTGGTCACGGTAAGATGATTTGGGGTGAAGGCTGCTACTAACAGTGCCTCCATTTCACGCTGGATTGGGCCTTTGCTCATTGTCATATGGTAGGTTGTGACAAAGCTTTCGACAAGCAGCATAGCAACGAATATCGGACGAAAAATGGACGTAACAATCATCAAGGGAACCAGCAACGACCGGATCAGCATCATCCGGAATGATGGATCCTGCGCCGATACCAGTTTTCCAAAGAAAGGCCCTTTCCCGCACGATGCTGTCCACTTTGCAGTGGAAAAGCATCTCGGATTGACACGCGGTTTCTGGGGCATGGTGGCGGCGGGACAGCATCCCGAAGAATTGGCCGACATTGCGAAAATGGCGGGCCATGCAAGCGCAAAGCGCGCGCAAGTTCCCGAACCGCAGATCGTGGAACTGTTGCAGGCCGAACGCATCGTCGAATGCTTCGAAGCTGATATGTGGGGTGGCGGGGCAGAGGATGGCATGCTGCTCGAAACGATTGAAGTGGCATGCGGATATTCGCATGTACCGGCGCCGCCGATGGGCAGCAGCCATATTGCGGCGATCCGCGACGAACTGACGCAACTCGGCAGCCAGTGGGCAAATGGCCACATTGAATTCCATTGGGCAGTTTGAATGTCCGCCCCGCGCAATCCAGACCGGTTCCATGGCCGCATGCACAGTTCGCGGCGTCAGTGCCAGCATCCAACCTGCCAGCGCGCCGGCGAATTTCGCGCGCCCAACCCCTATGGTCGTCCGCCCGGACCCAATGGTCCGGGTGACTATCTCTGGTTCTGCCTCGATCATGTCCGTGAATTCAACGCAGGCTATGATTGGTTTGAGGGGATGAGCGCGGAGGAAATCGCCAAGGCGCAAAGCCCGATGAACATCTGGCCCAGTGAAACCCGTGCATTCAGGGCAAATGGCAATGTCGATTCGCCGCCGCGCTGGGCCGATTTCCGCGATCCAATCGATGCGATATCGGCGCGCTTCAAGGGGCGGATGGAAGATGCACGTCCAGCAACCGCCGCAAACGGCAATATATTGTCCGCCGACGATAAAAAGGCGCTAAAGACGCTAGGGCTTGGCCATGATGCGGATCGCAAAGCTATGCGCTCGGCTTATTCGCGACTGGTACGCAAATATCATCCCGACAAGAATGGCGGCGACAGGGCGCATGAAAAGGCTTTGCAAGATGTGATTGCCGCTTATACGCACCTCAAGACGGCACCGGCCTTCGCCTAGCCTTGCAGATTTATTCCGAGACCCAAGACATGACCGACATCCCGAACATCCAGCCAGACAGCCGTTCCACCACCATTCTTTCGGCCCCCGACAAGACGGTGAATGTGCGCGAGATGTTTGGCATCGACATCGACATGGAATGCCCGGCATTCAGCGAGGCGGACGAACGAGTACCCGATCTTGACCCGTCCTACGTATTTGACCCGGACACCACGCTCGCCATTCTTGCAGGCTTTGCCCATAACCGCCGCGTGATGGTGCAAGGCTATCATGGCACAGGCAAATCGACGCATATCGAGCAGGTTGCAGCGCGGCTCAACTGGCCATGTATCCGCATCAACCTGGATGCCCATATCAGCCGTATCGACCTGATCGGCCGCGATGCCATCGTGCTGCGCGACGGCGTACAGGTGACAGAATTCCGCGAAGGCCTGCTGCCCTGGGCATTGCAGACACCGACCGCACTGGTGTTCGACGAATATGACGCCGGCCGCCCCGATGTGATGTTCGTAATCCAGCGCGTACTCGAAACCGAAGGCAAGCTGACCCTGCTTGACCAAAACCGCGTCATCCGGCCCAACCCCTGGTTCCGCATCT
Source organism: Sphingomonadales bacterium (assembly GCA_021298455.1). Lineage (GTDB taxonomy): Bacteria > Pseudomonadota > Alphaproteobacteria > Sphingomonadales > Sphingomonadaceae > Sphingorhabdus_B > Sphingorhabdus_B rara. The sequence continues at coordinate 7,930 of JAJTFR010000034.1, forward strand.
TTGCGACCGCCAATACCGTGGGCCTCGGCGACACTAGCGGCCTTTATCATGGCACGCAGCAGATCAACCAGGGCCAGATGGACCGTTGGAACATCGTTGTCGGGCTGAATTATCTGCCTGCACAGGTCGAAAGCGAGATCGTTCTGGCCAAGGCCGAAGGCGTCGATCCGGCGGACGTTGCCAATATGGTGAAGGTCGCCGAACTGACCCGCCAGGGCTTTATCAATGGCGACATTTCGACGGTGATGAGCCCGCGCACGGTGATCACCTGGGCGCAGAATACCGCGATCTTCAAAGATCTGGGCTTCGCCTTCCGCCTGTCCTTCCTCAACAAATGTGATGAGGCAGAACGGATGCTGGTCGCCGAATATTATCAGCGCGTCTTCGGCAAAGACCTTCCCGAGAGCGTCGTTCGCAAGGCATGATGGACGAGGCCTTTACGGCCTCGCCCATAGCTTTGCTCAGTCGCCGTGGGAATGGCCTGCCGCGCCGGCAATCCCGGCACTGCCGCTACCGCCGCTCTGTGCGCCTTCCCACCAATAAGCCGGCCGCTTGCGATTGCCGGTCACTTCCTCATTGAGCGTTGCGGCATCGTAGAGGCGGCCGTTGAGCATCACCTTGGCGATCTTTTCGGAATTGCGGATGTCCGCCATCGGATCGGCGTCAAGGATGACGAGGTCGGCAAGCTTGCCCGGTTCGATCGAACCAATATCCTTGTCATAACCCAGCGACCGGGCAGATTCGATTGTGCCGGCACGCAATGCCTCGACCGTTGTCATCCCGCCACGAACAAACGACCAAAGCTCCCAATGCGCGGCGATCCCGGGCTCTTGCCCATGCGCACCAATGGCCACCGGAACGCCCAGCCGCGCCAGTTTGGCGGCTTCGCGCGCGCTTTCATCGTCGACATAATTGTCTTCGGGCGCAATCGGCCGCCGGGCATTGGCTGCGACGAGCAAGCTTTCGGGCACATGCTTTTGCAGCAAAGGCTGTTTCCAAACATCGGTGTGCGCCCGCCAATAAGGGTCAGCCGCCGGGCCACCATAGGTGACAACCAATGTCGGTGTATATCCAACCTTTGACCGCGAGAAGAATTGCTGCACATCCTGGTAAAAGATTTCCAGCGGCACATTATGCTCAACCGTGGTGTTGCCATCGGCGATCAGCGTCATGTCGAGACCGAACAGCGATCCACCCTCGGCGACCGAGCGCATATTCTCTTGTATTGCGGCGGCTACAACCTGCTGGCGCTGGTCACGGCGGGGCTGGTTGTAATTTTTAATGCTGTGCGCGCCCTGCGCCTTCAACCGGCGGATATGCGCCAGCGCATCGGCCTTGCTGTCGATCTGCGCATAAACATGCGGACTTTTCGCACCATAGACGATTTCGCCTGTCGAAAAGCTGCGCGGGCCGATGATCTTGCCAGCACGCACCATTTCCAACGCCGGGAAGACCAGCGCCGAACGGCTGGACGGATCATGACGGGTAGTCACGCCAAGCGCGAGATTGACCATCTCCGCCCAATTGGCCTGCGGCGTATATTCATCGACGCCATAAGGGCCATGGGCATGCGCATCGATCAGGCCGGGGATGATCGTCTTGCCGCTGACATCGACCGTTGGTGTACCTGCGGGAATTGTCACTTCACCCCGGCGGCCCACCGCCTTGATCCGGTTATTTTCGATCAGGACAATGCCATCCTCGATCGCGCCGCCATCGGGCGAAGCCATGGTTACCAACCGCGCGCCAACCAGCGCGACAGTGCCAGTCGGCTTGTCGGCATTGACGCGCATTGAGAGGGAAACACCAGTTTTCGGCGATTCAAACTTGGTCGGCTTAGCATCTTTTGCCAAAGGTGCAGACGCAAACATCGCGCCACGCTCGCCAGTGAACAGTGTCGGCCCGAGCGACCAGTGCAGCCTTGCGCCGCCATTGGACCAGTGGATCCAGTCGGCGCCATCGCCACTGGCTTTGGCGACTGGCATCGGCCCACCCGAAGGCGATGCCGTCACCGTCTGTGTGCCGGGCATCAAGGGCATGACATAGGCCTGATAATTCTGGCGGAAGGCAAAATGGCTGCCATCGGGTGACACGCTATAGGCGTTGACCATTTCCCCTTCGGCATGGGTACGCCGCGCCTCTCCGTCCAGATCTGTGCTGACCAGCTTCGCGCCCTTGCCGTCGCTCGTCGTGAAGAAAATCCGGTCGTTCGCCGCACCGAAATGCGGGGCTTCGCCATCGCGCGCGAAACGGACGAGTTCGCCGCCAGCAATCGCCACCCGGTAAAGCCCGGGTTCAGCCGAAGCAATCGGGCTGACCAGATTGCCGCCGCTGCCTTTTTCAAAGACGATGGTTTTGCCGTCAGGCGCAAAGCGGGGGCGCGCATAATGGCCGGCCGCCTTGGTAACAATGCGGCTGGCGCCACCATTGGCGCCGACAGTCTGAATGCTGCCAAGACCGGCGTCGGTCCAGCGGACATAGGCGATCATCTTGCCGTCGGGCGACCATGTGGGATAGGCCTCCATCGCATCGGCATCGTTGGTCAGGCGCCGCGGTTCGCCCCCTGCCATCGCCTTCACCCACAATTTGCCAAGCGTTTCGAATACCACCCGGTTGCCATCGGGGGATACCACCGCGCCGCGCGGGATTTTCGTTTCAAAACTGTCGGGCGCAACCTCCACCGGCGGGCGCGGCGGATCGATAACGCCGCGGCTATCCTCTATGCGGAAAGGGATGACCGCGCTGTTGCCGCTGGCAAGATCAAGCCGGTTCAGCTTGCCGCCCGCCCAAAAGACGAGCGATGCCGAATCCGGCGTCCAGGCCATATTGGGGTAAACGCCGGTGACCGCCCAGGTTTCTTGCACATCCTGATCCAGCGTATCGAACAGTTTGCGGTCTGCGCCGGTTTCAAGATCACGAAGATAGAGTTTTGAACGGGTTTTCTCGCGCCGGACATAGGCCAGCTTTTTCCCATCGGGTGATGGCGTCGGGCGCACGGCGCCGCCCTCTCCGCCGACGACAAATTCGGTCTCGCCAGTTTCAAGATCATAACGTTCGATCGCGAAAATCTGGTTATTCGAATCCTGCGCATATTCGAAAATCGGTCCCGATGTCGTGTTGCGCGTGAAATAGATATGCTTGCCATCGGGTGCGAAAATCGGTTCGCCTAATTCCTTTTGGTGCGTTTCATTGGGGCGTTTCACCAAAGGCACGCCTGACCCGCCCGAAATATGGTATAGCCAAACCTCTCCCGTGCCGAGCGAGCGTTGCGTGGTGAAATGCTTTTTTGCGGCAATGAACTGGCCGTTCGGGCTCCAGCTTGCCTGATTGAGGAGGCGGAAATCTTCTTTGGTCAGTTGGCGCTTGTCACTGCCATCGACATTCATCACCCAGATATTGTCACCACCGCCCCGATCGGACGTGAAGGCAATCCGCTTGCCATCGGCTGAAAAGCGCGGCTGCGTTTCATAGGCAAGCCCCTCTGCGATGCGGTTTGGCGTGCCGCCCGAAATTGGCATGACATAGATGTCACCCAACAGGTCAAACGCGACCGATTTTCCATCGGGGCTGACATCGACATTCATCCATGTGCCTTCGTCCACCGCGATAGGGACTTCACGAATGGTGAGGCCGGGAGGCGCATTGACATCCCATTTCGCGTCTTCGCCCTTGTCCTGCGCGGACAGCGGCACGGCCGCAAGGGCACCGAGAAAAACGCCGGCAAGCGCAAGGCGCGAGGCCGAAAAGAGATGCAGCTTCATGTAAAATCCTCCTGTCTGCCCGCTATCCGACGCGTCAGAGCGTGAGTCAATCCGCGGCCATGGATCGTTTCGACGAACAACCATCACGCCCCGTCGCATGACACCCACCCTCATTCATCGCACAGCAATCTTTAGACGCCACTCGTGGCCGGACACGGGCGGGAAAGGTGTAACTGCGGGGGCGATGGAGGTCGCTAATGGTAGGGGTTTTTCGTGAAGGGCACACCAAAAGGCCATCGCGGCGGCATGAGCCGCTGATCATCGGACCGCCGGCGGTTTCGTGGAAACGCCGCTTTGCCATCGGCTTGGTGCTTGTCGGTGCAGCAACCGCAGCGCTGCTATTGTTTGCGAAAGTGGCGCAGGCTCACCCTTCCCCGCATGTTCATGCACAGGTCCTTGAAAGGCCGATTGCAGGCGTTCGCAACAATTACTGGTATGATTACCGTTCGGATATCGAGGAAGCCGAGATTGAACTGCGCAAGGATTTGCGTCGTGCAAAAACGGCGCAAGATGAACGTGAGGCTTGGGCCGAATATCATCGCGAACTGCGCGATGCCCGGTCTGACTATCGCAAGGAAATGGCCGAGAGGGGCTATATTGCGCGGCGCGGCCGCGTGACGGTCGGCAATTAACCGAACACCCGATCCGCCTGCGCCACGGCATCCGATGCGCGCAGGGCGGACAGGATACGCATCAGGTGCTGAAGGTCATGTACCTCCAAATCCGCCTCGAATGTGTGGAAGCTGGCGTCGCGCGCGGTCAGGCGCAGATTGATGATATTGGCCTTGTGATAGCCGAATATCCCGGCCATTTCGGCGAGCATGCCGGGGCGGTTATGAATGATCACACGCAACCGCGCAGCGCCGCCATCGCTGCCCTGCCCCCAACTGAGATCAACCCAATCGGCATCAGTGATGCTGTCCAGCCGCGCGCAGTGGATCGTGTGGACCTCAACCGGCCGATCGACACGGCGGATACCGACGATGCGGTCGCCGGGCACTGGATGGCAGCATTCGCCCAGCTCAAACGCCACGCCCGGCGTAAGGCCACGAATGGAAATGACCCGTTCCGGGGTCGGCCAATCGGTGTCCTCGCCCGGATCAAAGCCCGGCACCAGTGCCTGCATCACATCGCGATCGGTAAGCTTGCCCGATCCGATCGCCAGCATCAGTTCGTCATCACTGGGAAGTTTCAACCGGCCAAGCGCGGCCTTAATCGCCTTTGCACCGATCCGGCCGGGAACGCGTGCAGAGATATCTTCGAACAATTGCCGGCCAAGCTGCACCATTTCGCCGCGTTCGCGATGGCGCACATGGCGGCGGATTGCGGCGCGGGCTTTACCCGTCGCAACAAAATTCAGCCAGGCAGGTTCGGGCCGGTGCGCCTTGCTCGACAGGATTTCGACCATGTCGCCATTGTTGAGCAATGTCCGCAGCGGCACGTGGCGGCCATTGACCTTTGCCCCCACGGCACGGTCGCCCAGATCGGTATGCACCGCATAAGCGAAATCAACCGGTGTTGATCCCTTGGGCAATTGATGCAGCGCACCCTTGGGCGTGAAAGCGAAGATGCGATCCTGATACATCGCCATCCGCGTGTTTTCGAGCAGCTCTTCAGGATCGTGGCTGGTTTCCAGAATCTCTAGAAGGTCACGCAGCCAGCCGGCCTGCCCATCGGGCACATCTTCCTGCTTGTAAGCCCAATGTGCCGCCAGCCCATATTCGGCGGCGCGATGCATATCTGCGCTGCGGATTTGGACTTCGACGCGCATATTCTGCGCGAACATGATCGTGGTATGCAGCGACCGATAGCCATTGCGTTTTGGCGTCGAAATGAAATCCTTGAAGCGAAAAGCGTTGATATCGGACAATTGATCGAACGCGACATGGCGTTCCTGCATCTTCTTCCAGATGGAATAGGGATGCTTTTCCCTCCCCGAAACCCGCGCCTTTACGCCAGCGCGCTCCATCGAACCGGCAATGGACTGGTTGATTTCCTCGATCAGCTTGTCGCCATTTTCACGGATTTGCGCCAGCCGGCTGGTGATCGTCTTATAGGCTTCTGGCTCCAACTGCTCGAAAGCAAGCAGCTGCATTTCATGCATATATTCATACATGCCGATGCGTTCTGCCAGCGGCGCATAAATATCCATCGTTTCGCGCGCGATCCGACGCCGCTTATCCGGGCTTTTGATGAAATGCAGCGTGCGCATATTGTGCAGCCGGTCAGCCAGTTTGACCAAAAGCACGCGTATGTCATCCGAAATGGCGAGCAGAAATTTACGCAGATTCTCGGCTGCGCGCTCATCGTCGGTCTGCGCCTCGATCTTCGACAATTTGGTAACGCCGTCGACCAGCCGTGCAACCTCAGGGCCGAACTTGCTTTCGACATCCTCGATACTGGTCAGCGTATCTTCGACCGTATCGTGCAACAGCGCGGTGATGATCGTGTCTTCATCCATCTTCAGATCCGTCATCAGCCCGGCAACTTCTACCGGATGGCTGAAATAAGGATCACCCGACGCACGCTTTTGCGCGCCGTGCATCTGGACGGTGAAGACATAAGCCTTGTTGAGCCGATCTTCATCGACATCCGGTGCATAGGCGCGCACCCGTTCAACAAGTTCATATTGCCGCATCATGGGTTTCCTAGATGTGGGATTTACACCGCGATGCAACATAAAAATTTCGATTGCGGCAAATGCCTTGGTCGATGTGCCAGCCCCATCGGACGGAGAAGCAAGAATGGCAGCCGCTGCCTGCGGCAAGGTTGAATGAAAAACGCCGGTGGCACCTTGCTGCACAGGGGGAGAGGAGGCAGCAGGCGCGCACCGGCGCAAATCATTCTCGGCCTTTCCGGTTCACCGGGATATCGCCGGGACCGTTGAATTCAGGAAGCGTGGCCGATCAGCCCCCTGGATTGTGGCGATCAATCCTTGGCGATGATCACTTTTTTCTTGCTGTTGCAGCCATCGATGGCCGACGCATCAAGTGCACGGTCGCCTGCCGAGAAGCTGGTGACTTCGCCGAACTCGCGAGCGACGCTGGCGCAAACATTGCGCGGAGCAGAGCTGGTCAGCGGCGCGCGGCAGGTGGTGCCGTTGCACTGGAACACAACACCGCGAACGACAGCCTTGCTGGTTGCAGCAGGCTGGGCCAGTTCAACCGTGTAATAGCGGCCAGCGGCCGACTGGGCGTGCGCCTGCGGTGCAGCGAAAAGAAGAACTGCGCTGGTTGCGACAGCGGTGACGAGCGCGCCAAAGCGCGTGGAAGTTTGGGAGAGGGTCATTTTCATTATCCTTGATCTGGATCTTGTTTCCGCCCCGTGCCGACCCATATCAAAGTCAGCTATCGGATTGGGCCCCTGGAAAACCAGTTGCGAATCACTACTTACTTGGGTAGAAATTAAGTTGCAACTGAAAACTTATATTGGTCTGGCAAAAAAATTCAGACCCGTTAGGACCATCCCATGGGGAAATTGAGAGAGCCACTAAACGAGATCGCCAATTGCGGGCTTCCGGCCGCTCTTGAGGCGATTGGCGAGCGTTGGTCTTTCATGATCTTACGCGCGGCCTTTAACGGCGTTCGCCATTTCGAAGAGTTCCTCTCTGAGATCGGGATTGCCCGCAACATATTGGCAAACCGCCTGACCCGCCTGACCGAAGCGGGCATATTGCATCGCAACCCCTGCCCCGATGATCGACGCCGTGTCGAATATCGACTGACCGCCAAGGGACTGGATTTTCTGCCAACGATGATCGCCCTGCGCCAATGGGGCGAACGGTGGGAAACCGGCGTGCCATCCAACCCGGTATTGTGCGATGAACGCGATCGCCGTCCGATCATGCAGGTTGCGATCAGAAGCCATGACGACCGTATTTTGAATAATATGGATCTGTGCTGGATCGATGCTTCCGAAGTGTCTGCCAAGGCGACAGAGATCACGCCAGAGGAACGCAGCAAGGTTCGCAAACTCGGCTCCGCCTGAACCGTCAGTTACATATCGCAATGCAACATTGAAATTTTGTTGCGAATCTGTTACGACGGGTAAAATTCGAGAGCGATTGGGGCGTTCTCGGGCATCAACTGACTAGAAAGACAAACAATCAACGCTTGCCGAAGCAATCGGAGCGAAATGCCAACGGCATTAACGCCTGCGTTGATATAATCAGAAAGGGTCCGTTTTCATGGCGTCCAGCGCAATCTTATTCGATGTTGGCGATTATGTTGTTTATCCCAAGCATGGGGTCGGCCGCGTAATCGAGTTGCAGAATTCCGAAATCGCCGGAATGCAGCTCGAACTTTACGTGCTGCGGTTTGAAAAAGAAAAAATGACGCTGCGCGTTCCGGTGAACAAGGCCGAGAGCGTTGGCATGCGCAAATTGTCTTCGGACAAGACCCTGAAGGAAGCAATGGAAACGCTGAAGGGCAAGCCGAAGGTCAAGCGCACCATGTGGTCGCGCCGTGCTCAGGAATATGAAGCAAAAATCAATTCGGGCGATCTGGTTTCGATCGCCGAAGTGACGCGCGATCTGTTCCGTCCCGACGACCAGCCTGAGCAGAGCTATTCGGAGCGCCAGATTTTCGAAGCGGCGTCGAGCCGTCTTGCCCGCGAGCTGGCAGCGATGGAAAAGACCGATGAGCCTGCTGCGCTCAAGAAAATCCTCGGCGTTCTGAAAGAGGCTGCGCCGCAATATTATGAGCGCGCCGAATAATCAGGCCGTCATAGAGCATCAGACAAAAAGGGCATCTTCGGGTGCCCTTTTTTCTTGCCCGCAAAGCCGACGGCGGCCAACTGAAAGCGAAGCTGTTTGACCATAACTGTGGCAAAAGGCATAGATACCGGCATGCGATCCACCAAAGCCATCTTTCATCTGGCGCTGATTGTGCCTGCCCTGTCCGCCCTAGCGGCTCCGGCAATGGCCGCAGAGCGCAGCTTTCTGATTGGCAGTTTCGAAGAGTTGCTGGTCGAAGGTGACATGCAGGTCATTTTCGACAACAACCGGTCACCCTCTGCCAAGGCGAGCGGAGACCGCCAGATGATCGAGGCTGTAAAGATCGAACGCAATGGACGAACCTTACGCGTCCGCATTCAGGAATATGAAGGCCAGACAAGCAGGGCGCCGGCCACCACGCCTTTGGTGATCCGTCTGGGCGGCCGTGACGTAAACCGCATCTCGGTGGATGGCAGTGCCAATGTCACAGTCAACCAGATGCGCGTCATCGGCGGCACCGGTACGATCAAATTATCCGGCCCGGGATCGATCGACATCGCCCGTTTGGAAAGCGACCGATTGAGCCTGAGTGTCGCCGGTCAGGGCATTGTGAAGATCGGCAGCGGTACCGTGCGGGCGGCACAAATCGGTATCAATGGCGGCGCGACGGTCGATGCAGCAGGACTGCGGTTGCAGCAGGCAAAGCTTGCGCAAACCGGCAATGCCTCAACACATTTGCAAGTCACAGACACGGTTGAAATCGTCAATTCAGGATCGGGATCGATCACCGTCGACGGCAAGGCGACCTGTTTCATTCGCCAGCCCGGTTCGGCCCGGATCATCTGCGGAAAGGCAACGAAATAATGCGCAAGTTTTGGCCATTGCTGGCGCTGGCAACAGCGGTGCTGATGGGATGCGGCGGCACCGCCGACAGCGTGGCGGCAACCCAAACTGCCACAGGTTCGTCATGCGATCCCGGCGCGAAACTTGCGCCGAGCGAGGCGGGGCTCGATCAGGTCCAGCTTTGTGTCAAAAGCGGGACAAAAAACCACGCCTTCACCGTTGAGGTGGCCCGCACTTCGGCGCAGCAAGCACGCGGCCTCATGTTCAGAACCGCACTCGCCGATGATCGCGGCATGATCTTTCCCTTTCCCGATACGCGCATGGCCAGTTTCTGGATGAAGAATACGGTCATTCCGCTCGATATCATCTTCGTTCGGGCAGACGGCCGGATCGAGAATATCGCCGCCAACACCACGCCCTATTCAACCGACCCGGTCGAATCGACCGCGCCCGTAGTGGCTGTGCTGGAACTTCGCGGCGGTTTGGCCGCCGAGCGTGGCATAAAGGCGGGCGATAGCGTGCATTGGCAGGCGCGCTGACTGCCTTTTTGATTGCAAGGCTTCACGCTTGCGCTTAATCGGCGGCGCATGGGAATATTGGCAAAAATCTTCACTTGGTGGGACGGCGCGACGATCGGTACAGCGCTGTTCAGCGCGCGTAACGGTATCATGGTGGGCGAGGATGCGGAGGGTAACCGCTATTACCGCAACCGTGACGACAGCCGCCGCTGGGTGATTTATCATGGCCCGAACGACGCGAGCCGTGTTGCACCCGAATGGCATGGCTGGCTGCACCATACCTTTGAAGGTGAGCCGGACAGCTATCTTCCGCCCAAGCGCAATTTCGAACTACCCGCCGGCGTCAATGCAACCGGCAGCCAAGCGGCCTATCGCCCCGGCGGCGCCATCGAACAGGGCGGAAAAAGACAGGCCGCAACCGGCGACTATACTGCATGGAGCCCGGATGCAGCATGAGGCGGCGCGTTCCGCCTTTGCTGCTTGCATCGCTGGTCGCGTTGTCTGCCTGCCAAAGCGGTGAGCCGCAGGCCGCATCGAAGGAAAAGGCAAAAACGACCGCAAGTGCTGACCGGCCCGTTTCCGCGCTGGTCGATCAACCCGGTACGCCGATGGCCGAGCGCATTGCCGTTGTCGGCCTATTGAACAAACGCAACGGCCAGACCCGCGATTTTGAACTAAAGCCTGGCGAAGCCGTGCGTTTCGGCAAGGTGGTGATCCGCGTGCGCGCCTGCGAAAAAACCGCGCCATGGGAAACCTATCAAGATCAGGGTGCCTTTGTGCAGTTGATCGTCAATCAACGCCCCGCCGGCACCAATGCCGCAGAGCGCTGGGTTCAGGTCTTCTCGGGCTGGTTGTTCAAAGAAAATCCGGCCGCCAACATCGTGCAGCACCCGGTTTACGATATCTGGGTCAAGGAATGCAGGATGAGCTTCCCGGGCGAAGAAGCGGCCGATGAGGAACCGGACACCGAAACGCCCGCCAACAAATCGTCCAGCGAGCCCCAATCGCCACCCGATGCTGCAGCGCCCGCACCCGCGCCAGCCGCCGAAGAAGCCGGCGGCGCTGACGAGGCGACGGTCGAGACCTGATCGCGTGACAGCGCTGCTTCGAGCAGCGTGAGATACTGCCGCTGCGATACTTCGATCGCGCCCAATGATTGCAGGTGATCGGTCATGAACTGGCAATCGAGCAGGGTGAAATTGCCGACACGCATACGTGCAACCAGCCATGCCAGCGCGACTTTGGACGCATCGGTGGCGCGGGAAAACATGCTCTCGCCGAAAAATGCACGTCCCATGGCAAGCCCGTAAAGCCCGCCAACAAGCTGTCCGTCCGACCAGCATTCAATGCTGTGCGCCATGCACATGCGATGCAGCTCGCAAAATGCCGCTTCAATGTCGCTGTTGATCCAGGTTTCCTGCCGGTCCTCCGTGCTTTGCGCACAGGCCTGGATGACCGCGGCAAAGCTGGAATCCGTCGTTACAATGAAACGGTCCTGCTTTATCGTTTTGGCGAGCGATTTCGATATATGAATGCCATCCAGCGGCAGTATCGCCCGGGTCTTGGGCTCTACCCAAAACGAATCCCTGTCTTCACGTGAATCTGCCATCGGGAAAATGCCGTGCGCATAGGCTTTCAACAGCAAGTCGAGATTCATCGCCACTTTGTTTCCCCTAAACAACATCCCTAACATCAATTGCACGGAAAGTCATATTGGGCTAAAGCCTGCCCATGCCCCGGCCCGATCGATCGCCTTTGCGCGACGATGGCGCGGGGTGATTTGTTTTTTACGGGAACTGCCGATGACACGCCGCCGCAAAATTTATGAGGGCAAGGCCAAAATTCTGTACGAAGGCCCCGAACCCGGCACCCTGATCCAGTATTTCAAGGATGATGCCACCGCCTTCAACGCGCAGAAGCGCGGAACGATCACCGGCAAGGGCGTGATCAACAACCGCGTGTCCGAACATGTCTTCACGCGGCTGGCCCATATCGGCATCCCGACCCACTTTATCCGTCGCCTGAATATGCGTGAACAGTTGATCCGCCAGGTTGAAATTGTCCCGATCGAGGTGATCGTCCGCAATGTCGCGGCAGGCACGCTTTCAAAGCGGCTGGGCATTGAGGAAGGCACACCCCTTCCCCACACATTGCTCGAATATTGCTACAAGGATGACAGCTTGGGCGATCCCTTGGTCGGCGAAGAGCATATCGCCTGCTTTGGCTGGGCAAGTCAGGAAGAGATGCAGGATATCAGCTCGATGGCGATCCGCATCAATGATTTCATGTGCGGGATGTTCGCAGCAATCGGCATCCGCCTTGTCGATTTCAAGCTGGAATTCGGCCGCCTGTATGACGGCGATTTCAGCCGCATCATCCTGGCCGATGAAATCAGCCCTGACGGTTGCCGTCTATGGGACATTGAAACCGGCGAAAAGCTCGACAAGGATCGTTTCCGTCGCGATCTGGGCGGCGAAGCAGAGGCCTATCAGGAAGTTGCCCGCCGGCTTGGCCTGATTCCCGAAGAGGGCGAAGGCGCGGTTCTCGACATGGTCACGCATCGGTTGCGCAAGGGCAAATGATTTACAACTTCGCCGATTGCGTTTGAAGGCAAAGCGGCGATAACGGCGCGATGGGGAAGAAAACCGCCGCCATATCCTTGGCCCTTGCATGCGCATTTGCGTGTCTTTCGGTTCCAGTCGAGGCATCAGCCGCCGACAAGGCGCAGCGCACCGCGCCGTGGAACAGCGAGACCAGCGATCTGGAGGCGGACAAGCGCATCATCTATGGCGTTCTGCCCAACGGCCTGCGCTATGCCATTCGCCACAATGAACGGCCTGAAAACCAGGTCCTGATCCGGCTGGCGGTCGAATTCGGATCGGCTGCAGAGGCAGATAACGAACAGGGCCTTGCCCATTTTATCGAGCATATGGCGTTCAACGGCACCACCAATGTGCCCGAGGGCGAAATGGTGCGCAAACTTGAACGGCTCGGGCTGAGCTTTGGCGCAGATACCAATGCCTCG
>JAJTFR010000035.1 GCA_021298455.1 Sphingomonadales bacterium
CACCGGCGCAATTTGCCTTTGCTCGTGCGCGGGCGCTGGGCCCAGCCTATCCTGCGCCTGACTATTTTGAGGGTCTAGCGGCGTTTTTTGCACGCAAACCCGATGAGACGCTCACGAAATGGAGGGCCGTGCTGGAGCGCGCGACTCCGAAAGCCAAGTATCGCACTGCTCTGGAGTCGCAGATAAGGGGGCTTGAAGCCATGCTGGCGGCCTCCAACAATGCTGATTCTGTGAATAGACCTTAAATAATTCAGATATTTAAGTGGAATTTCTGGCCGCTTGCTTTCGTTTGTAAGTATGGTGGAGAAGTGCTATTCGCCCGCGCTCGCTGACTTCTTATTGAATTTGGCGGTTGGACCATTGGTAACGCCTCGGGGGGCGCATGGCAGAAACGCAGATCGAAACCGCCGATAACGGAAGTGGTCAGCAAGGCCATGGCGGGCATGGCCAGAAAAAAGCTTCGATACTGACGCTTTGTGTCGGCACGGTCGGTGTTGTTTTCGGCGATATCGGTACCAGCCCGATCTACGCTTTTCGCGAAACTTTTGCCGGACATCACCCGATCAACCCGGATCCCGTCCATATTGTCGGCGTTCTCAGCCTGGTCTTCTGGTCGATGATGCTGGTGGTGACGTTCAAATATGTCTTCACCATCATGAAAGCTGACAACAAGGGCGAGGGGGGTAGTCTGGCCTTGCTCGCGCTGATCAGCCGAAAGACCGAGGGCGAGAAATGGACCGCGCCGATCATCATGCTCGGCGTGTTCGCGACTGCCTTATTCTACGGCGACTCCATGATTACGCCCGCAATGTCAGTGCTCTCCGCGACTGAAGGGCTAAGCTATGTCCATCCCGGGTTCCGCGAATGGGTGTTGCCGATCGCCATTGCTATATTGGTGAGCCTGTTTCTCATCCAGGCCCGCGGCACGGCCAAGGTTGGCGCTTTATTCGGCCCGATCATGCTGGTCTATTTTGCGACGTTGGCCGCGCTGGGGCTGGTCTATATCGTTCACATGCCTTCCATCATTTTGGAAACGCTGAACCCGCTCAACGCCATCTACTTCTTCTATATCGATGGCTTCCGCGCCTTTGTGGCGCTTGGCGCTGTCGTGCTCGCTATAACCGGCGCCGAGGCTTTATATGCCGATATGGGCCATTTCGGGCGCCGTCCGATCAAGATTTCCTGGCTGTGGTTCGTTCTGCCGGCACTGATGCTGAACTATATGGGGCAGGGTGCAATGGTGCTGTCACTCAGCCCTGCCGAAGCGCAGCAGGTGATCAAGGACCCGTTCTTCCTGATGCTGCCCGATGCACTGCGTCTGCCGATCGTTCTGCTGGCAATCATGGCGACAATCATTGCCAGCCAAGCCGTCATCTCCGGGGCATTCTCCCTGACGCAGCAGGCGATCCAGCTTGGCTTCATGCCCCGCCTTAGTATCCGCCACACCAGCGAGAGCGAGGCAGGGCAGATTTACATTCCGACGATCAACTGGGCGTTGATGGTTATGGTCCTCATGCTTGTGCTGGTGTTCCAATCTTCGAGCAATCTTGCCGCCGCTTATGGTATTGCAGTGACCGGGGCGATGTTCATCGACACCTGCCTGATTTCGGTCGTGCTGTTGTCGTTGTGGAAATGGCCGAAGTGGAAGGCACTCCCAGTGCTGGCGATTTTCTTCATCGTCGATATTGCCTATTTCGGCTCTAACCTGATGAAGGTGCCCAGCGGCGGATATTTCCCGCTCGTCGTAGGCCTTATCATTTTCACATTGCTGACGACTTGGTCGCGCGGTCGGCAATTGATGCGCGAGCGCATGGCAGAAGCGACCATGCCGATGGAAATTTTCATCAAGTCTGCTGCAGGAAGCGCACAGCGGGTGCCGGGTACCGCGATCTTCATGGCATCAGCCAGTTCGGGTGTTCCGTCGGCCTTGCTGCACAATATCAAGCATAACCGCATCTTGCACGAAAGGGTGATCATCCTGACTGTGGAAATTGCCGAAGTGCCTTTTGTAGACCCTGCCAACCGGACGAGCTGCAAGACGCTGGGTGAAGGATTCTATCGCGTGATCATGCGCTTTGGTTTCCTTGAGGAAACCGATGTTCCAGCGACGCTGTCGACCGTCGATCTGTGCGGGCCACCATTTGACATGATGCACACCAGTTTCTTCCTATCGCGGCAGACTCTTATCTCTTCCAAGGTGCCGGGAATGGCGATCTGGCGTGAAAAAGTTTTTGCATGGATGCTACGCAACGCTGCCAATGCGATGGAATTTTTCAAATTGCCGACCAATCGTGTCGTTGAATTGGGCAGTCAGGTAGAGATTTGATCCATTTTGGATTGAACAGCGCCAAGCCGGTTGCAATAGATATATGCCAGCGATAAGAACAAAGATAGAACTATCGCTTGGATCATGACAGTGACATCTGCACCTCTCCTCAGTCTTTGCTTTGGCAAGTCCGAAGAGGAAGTGAGAAAAACTATATTGGCTGCTGTTGCCCGCAATCCGCTGCTGTTTCTGGATGAACATGCAGGGCGCGCTGGTCGCGACCAGACAGTCATATTTGAGGGTCTGTCGTTCAAGCTGCAAATCGCGCGATCTCGCAAGCCAGCTTCTGCTCCCAAGACAATATTCATCTCGACTCAACCCGATATGATTGCAACCAGTGTCGCTATCGAGTTCGGTCCCAATCTCGCTGGTGGCCTTCGCATCCCTGCGATTGTGAAGGCATATCTTGAGTTTGCCTCGATCCTGGCATCCGAAATTGATGCTGCCGCTGTTCGTGTTCATGCTGCCAACCTGATCTGTGGCGTTGATTATTTCTTAGAGGCGGTAACCTCTTATGTCGCCGGCGGACCGTTTCCGGCACTGGCGCTCATTGCTTTTGATCCATTGGAAAGCGGTAAAGGGTTTCAAACCACCGGGCTTGCGGCTTTTTCTGGTCAGGAGCTTGTTTTTGAGGCCGACACTATGCCCAAAAGCGAGATGATGCGCAGGGTTGTCCGGTTGGTGCATGATATCGCTGCCAATGGTCCAATTGCCCATGCTGAGACATTGCCCGATATCGACGAAGGTGCCTATATTGACGTGGTACCTCCTGATGCAGGCAGTTTGATGGTGTCGGCTTATCTCCGTTTTGGAGCAAAATAGGGATTCATCGCGGGGCTGTTAACGCGCACAAGTTGGTTGTGAGCAACCAACACGTCCGTTCGCCAACAGCGATTTCCTTCCGCGAAGTGCGGGGGCGTTTTCCGGTTAGCGGGTTTCATTGCCATCACATCATTCCGATCGAGATTGTCGAGCGGCGCAGCCTTGCTGTCTTTTTCGGCCATGTCCGCGCCCACGGCTTTGATCCCAATGATTTCAGCATAAACGGCACGCATCTGCCCAGCACCGAGCTGCAGGCGGCGGCTTTCGGGCTGCCGCTCCACAGGGGCGGGCACCCCCGCTACAATGAAATGGTCGGTGATATGATTGCGCCTTTGACGCGCATGGATCCGATTCTTGCCAGTGCTGGACTACGGCAATTGCAATTCAGGCTGCGCACTGCACTCCGCCCGAATCGTGCAACACCCGTCATCAGGAGCAGGGGATGCTTCCCCGCAAATGCGGACTTCCGTCGCCTCGATGCCGCAGTGGACATGTTATGGGGGACAGCAGCGCCAGTATTGGGCGGGCCTGAACCAGCAGAACTTTCCCGATTGGCGATGCCTTAGCTGCGCAACCGCTCGATCGCTTGGGCGAGCGCGACATAGAGCTTGCCAACATCCGAGGACAGGATGGTAACGCCAATGGCATTGCCGTCCCTTGTGCTCAGCAGAACGCGCATCATGGCTTCAAAATCGTGGATATAGCGGTTCACATTCTCGCGAAACTCGGCGTCATCATCATAATGGGCGCCGACCGCCTTTACTTCACCGCTATCGAGCAGACGCACCGCGCGGCGGGTGAACACTCCGCGATCACCTTTCAGATAGGCCGCCCATGACGTATCGGTGACATCGTTCGAGAGGATCTTGGCGACATCAATTGCCGCTGAATTTAGAGACTCTGTCAGCAGAGCCATACGCCGGGTAAAGCCTTCATCGTCGATCCGGGCAAAGCTGCCATGGGCCTGAGCAATGCGCTGTTCAAGATTGCCGACCATTTCCTGAAGCTGGGCGAGCTGGTCATGAATGCGTGTATCAATGGCATCAGAGAGCGTCAGATTGCGCTGCAACGCATCCTGCATAGCCGAATCCATCGCCTGCACTTGTTCGGCGACCGCCGCGGCGAGGGCGTCCTTATTGCGCTCACTGATCGTGCCTGCAATTTCATTGAGCTCATCCTCAACAATCTTGCGACTGGATTCGGCTGCCTGCCGCGTCGTTTCGCGCACACGCAACAGCGATGCGACAAGCTGGCCATTGGCAGTTTCGACCATGTCGTCGATGATCGTGCTTGTATGGCCAAGTGCGGCCGACAATGCATCAAGCTGCTCATGCCGCTGCCCCAATGCGGTATCGGTGGCCAATGACAGGTTTTCCACCGCGCTTTGCTGCTCAGCAACAAGCCCTTCGATGGCCGCAATGCGTTCCGACAAGGTAATGGTTCCTTGGTCGGCGGCCTCGATCTCGTCGGTCAGGGCGGCAAGGATGGAGCGGTTGGCATCAAATTGCTCGGCAATTTTTTCGATGGCTAATGGCACGACGCCGCCTGCATCCGCGGCAATGCGTTCCAAAAGGTCGATCAGGTTTTGCGAGGTCTTGATCAACTCACTGCTATGCAGCCGGTTACCTTCCAGCGCGCCGGACAGTTCGGTATTTTTCTCAACGAGCGCACTGACAGCAAAGGCCAGCTTGGCAATGCGATCGGTGGCGTCACTATCCAGATCAGACAGGCTTTCGCGGCTTTGATCGATAAGTTCCGAAAGCCTTGCGGCTGCCTGGATCGACGCTTGATCTTGTTGAACGACCGTCGCGGTCAGCCGTTCGCAAGCCGCCTGCATCGACGCCAATATGGAATCAAGTTGCTTTTCACTTTCTTCGAGGCGCCGATCAACATTCCGCGTCGCATCGGAAAGCCGGCGCTCGATACTGGTGATATTCTTGTCAAAACCGTCGAACAGTGGCTTGGCCGCTGTCCGGCTGTTATCGACACTTGCCTGCAAACGTGCCGCAGCAATGGTCAAACGGCTTTCTAGGTCGACCGCAGACTTTGAAATATGGCTGCCAAGTGCCGTCATGGCGTCATTCGTTGTCGCTGTCTGACTGGCAACCTGCTGAAGTGTCGTCAATATCGCCTGAATTTGGGTATGGGCACTGTTGCCCACGATGCCGATCTGATTGGTCGCGTCTTTCGCGGCGCTGGAAACAACCGGCAAATGGTTGCGCAATTGCTCCAGATTGGTGACCGCAGCATTGCTGGTAGCCTCAAGAATTCGGGCCTTTTCGTCGGCATCGCCAAGCGCGTTGCTCAATGTCTCAGCCGCTTCGGTCAGCCGCTGTGCAGAGACGCGGCCGACGCTTTCAAGTTCACGGGCATTTTCGGCAAGGAAGGACCGGGCGAGCGAAATCTCTCCGTTGATGCGCTGCATGCGTTGTTCAAGCTGTTCGCTTTCAATCCGCAATTGCAACGCCGCATCTCCAAAACGGCGAGCCTCGCGCCTGCTCATGCGCATGGCAATCAACCAGCACACGCCAACCAGCGCCGCCGGCACCGACCATGATACAATCAGTTCGGATACCCGCGCCGGCGCGGGTATCGCACGCAATTCGGGAAGATGTGCCCAGATGAAGAAGCCGGTCCAGCCTAAAGCGGCGACGGTCAGCACTGTAATCAATAAGATCGTCGGCCAGTTGCGCGGCTGCGGTTCATCGACAGCCTCCCAGTCGATCGCATCCAGATCGGTCGTGAAAGCCTCGTCCCGATCGAGGTTCTCGATGCTTTGATCAGCTTCACTGGCAATCAATGCTGCGTCGTGCGAAGCAGTTCCATTGCCGGAACGGCTGAGATCGATGATTTTTGACCGAGCTGCCATGGTTGGCCATTTACCATATTTTTGGCGTATCGAAACGCAAAGTTAACGGCATGGGCGATATTGATCGATTATGTCGATGGATTATGGCGCTTTTGACACAGCCTTGAATCAGGCCTCGGGTAATGACCCGGCGCTTGCCGATGAATTGCGGCAGGTGTTTCTGGAAAGCGCATGGAGGCAGCTAGATCTTCTTCGCAGGGCGCGGTGCGATGCCAATTGGCAATATAGCTGCTATCGCCTGAAGGGGCTGGCGGCGAGTTTTGGTGCCATTGAGTTAATGCGGCTTGCCGATGCAGGCGGGGCGGGGGCACCCGGCGATCCGGTTGTTATTCGCAGAATTGGAAAAGCCATCACGGAAATTGAGGACTGCATGCCGGCTGGCCGCTGACGTCGTTGCGAAGTCCATCCATCGGATTTCGCTTGGCATTTCCGACTGTGTCGCCATATCGGGCGAATGTTTGACGAAATCGTCTCGACGTCCCAAATTGAAAAGGCATTGCTCTGCGTTGATGCAGCAACCGCGCAGGAACTGGCCGGGCGCACGGTGTTAGGACAGTCCGTTCTGTTCCATCAGATCAAGTTACTGGAACGCATTGGCGTCGGGGAAATTGCAATTGCAGTCGAGACGATACCTGCCGAATATCCGGGGTTGGTAGACCGACTGCGCGCCGAAGGGATGCATGTGTCGTTGCTGCGCAGTGGGGCAGAAGTTGCAGCCTATGGCCAGTCTGCGGGGCTTTATCTTGTTCAGGATGCCGCGATTTGGGCGAGCGCAGATATTCTGTCGGGATTCATGCAATGTAGTGCGCCTGTGGTCGCTGTTCTGCAGGAGGAGCCGGGTTGGGCCGCCTTCGAGCGAATCGACCTAAACCGTCGTTGGGCAGGCATCGCGGTCGTTGATGCGACATTGCTGAAGAACAGCAGCGCATTGCCTGATGGTTGGAGCCTTGGCTCCTTCCTGATGCGCAGCGCTTTGCAGGCTGGCTATCATGATACGATGATATCAGGCCAGGCCGGCACTATCTTGCTGTATCGGGCTTCGGCTGCCGCGCAATCCGATCTGGAAATGCTCGCGCGCCCGAAGCGCGCAACCAGCGGAGTGGTCGAAGCTGCGCTGGGCCAAGTTGCCGACAAGGGGCTATCGGTTCTGGGGCGCCATGGCTGGTATCGACCGCTTGCCCAATGGACAGGTGCCACAACTGCAGTTCTGGCGTTGGTCGCTAGTATATTTCAATATATAACAATAAGTTATATTCTTGCCTTCATATCTGTCGTCGGGCTTTATTGGCGACGGCATTTGCAATCGTCGGAATACCGCAAGGAAGAGCCTTTGTGGCAAAGCGGCGCTGTGATCGCTATCTTGCTCGCAACCTTCGCTGTCCTTCTGTCCGCGGAAACTTACATCGGCGATGCCATTTTCCACTGCGCAGTCGCTGCCGGTCTGCTCTGGTTGCATCAGCGCAGCGTGCAATCGCGCATGAGCGCTGAACTGTCGCCATTGGTTATCGTAGTCCTGCTGTTAGGTGGCCATCTTGCAGGCGTTGCTATGTGGTCGGTGAAACTGGTAATTGCAGCCATGCTGGCCGCATTGTTGGTGTCGCAGAAGTTAAATCCAAATTAACTGTAAACCGCTAACGTGCATCAACGAAGATGCGGAAACGGAATCTGCCTTGATCCATTCCGAAGACAGGAATTGGTTGGCCGCGGGGCTAAGCGGTGCTGCGGCGATTCGGCTGCAGGCTGGCGATGTCGGCTGCGCACTGTTTCCGCAAAGCGGCACTGCACCCAATGAGGCGCTACTCGCGACCGTAAGGTTGACGCTCTACAGGTTGGTGGCGGGTGTGGAAACGCAGCTTATCGATGCTTCGGCGACCGAGTATCTGCCTGCGAGTTGGGAGCCTTTATGCACGGCAGGACTGCTGCGCGACAATGGGCTGATCGATTTCTGCCTCGCGCGGCATGCAGAGCGCCAGATCCGCCTGCGGTTGGGCGAGGTGGCTTGGGGTTTTGAACAGCAACTGACAGCAACCTTGCTACACGACGCCGACCCGATTCTTTCGGAAGCGGCGGCGAATGTGTTGCGCGGTGAAAATCTGCAGTTGCAGGAAAGCCCGGAAGCGCTGACTTCACAATTACCAATCGATCTTGCCCACGCGCTTGCATGGAAAGTCGTAGCAGGTCTCCAATTTACAGATAGTCCGGTTTCGGCGACGCGCGGCGAACTTGTTAAATCCTGTCAGAAATTCCTGGCGAGCCATAATGAAGGCGCAACACTGCAGAATGCTGCTGCAAAACTTGTCTTTTTCCTGCCCGAAACCCGCTTGCCCGATCTGCTTGATCCGTGCTGCTCGGGGCTTGCCATATTTGTAGCATCACTTTCCCGCACGACAGGCCTGCCGCAAGATCGGCTCTACCGCCTGTTGGATCATGATCATCCGGCAGCCGCAATGCTGGCATTGCGGGCATCCGGCCTGTCTGCCGATGCAGCGATTCATGCTCTTCAAGCACTTCGACACGGCCGCTTTGGCGATGACCGCTATGCCGTCAGCTATGATGAGCTTGCCGGAATTGCGCAGGCCGATGCGTCGGCTGCACTTTCCCAATTCATGTCTGGCGGATCTGATATCTGATGCGTCGGCCAGGCTTTCTCGCTTTCAGTATTGAGGCGCAAGTAGACGCCGACGGCAAGCTGTTGTCGGCTGATCCGCACCTTGCAAGGTTGCATCTGGCCAATGGCGGCATTGAGGGCGGCAAGCTCGCCATTCCGGGGCTCTTCAATCTTACTCAGCTCAGCTGGCGAACCGGGTCAACGCTGGAACGGCCGGTGCGTGCCGCAGACGGCGAACGTGACTTAATGCTTTGGACCAAAGCTGTTCGGAAAGACGACATCGTCCTGCTTTCGATTTCAGGCTGGCAGGAACAGGCCCCGTCTGCTGCCGTCTCATCTATGTCACATCAGGCGCACATTCGCGAACCAGCCGAGAGGCAGCGCGCCGACATGGCGCTAGATCAAAAGGGATATGTTCTTCAGGCGGCACCTTGGCTGACCAGGCAGTTCGGCGTCGCGATGGTTGCGCGCGAACTAGCGGATAGTTTCGAACGCGTTGATGGCGAGGCCAAACCGATCTGGGAAGCAGTTGCAGATCCGGTCCGCATTCGCTCTCGCCATACAGGCGAGGTCTATGATGTTTCGGCTTCACCGATCGAGACGGCTGATGGACGTGTGACAGGCTATGGGCTTACTTTTGCCGACATTCCCGATCAGGCCGAAGGTTCGGATTCGCCCGCTGCGCCAAAGCAGATCGGGTTTGGACGACATTTCGCAAGCGCCGTGCGCCAGCCACTCAGCCGGATCATCGCGAACGCCGAAACGATCCGTTCGGTATCTGACGGGCGGCTTCAGGAGAATTACCTCGCTTATGCGCAGGATATTTCGGCTGCAGCAACGCACCTAAACGAGTTGATCGGCGATCTGGAAGATCTGGACGCCATCGATCGCGAGGATTTTCGCGTCGCATCCGAAAGGGTTGAATTGGGCGATATTGCCCGGCGTGTGGCAGGACTGCTGGCACTAAAGGCGGCGGATCATCATATCCACCTCGTCCTGCCTGATCCGGTTATGAGGGTTGAAACCGTTGGCGAGTTTCGCCGAGTTTTACAGATCGTGCTAAATCTTGTCGGCAACGCAATCCGTTACGCGCCGGGAGGAAGCAGCGTTCATATCCGTTTGAGTAATCAGCCGCCGTCCATATCGGTTTGTGATGAGGGCAGGGGCGTTCCGATGGACGACCGGGAGCGGATTTTCGGGAAGTTCGAGCGTCTTGGCCGCAGCGGCGATGGCGGAAGCGGGCTTGGCCTTTATATTTCGCGGCGGCTTGCGCGCGCGATGAAAGGCGATATCGAGATCGCCGAGGCTCCCGAAGGCGGAGCGATGTTTACGCTCCACCTTCCGGCTTATTCGGCAAATTAGCGGCTTTCGACCGGGATATAGCTGCGCGGGGCAGGGCCAGTATAAAGCTGGCGTGGACGGCCGATCTTCTGGCCGGGGTCCGAAATCATTTCATTCCACTGGGCCACCCAGCCGACTGTGCGGGCGAGGGCGAAGAGAACGGTGAACATCGTGGTCGGGAAGCCGATCGCCGACAGGATGATTCCCGAATAGAAGTCGACATTCGGGAACAGCTTTTTCTCGATGAAGTAGGGATCGTTGAGAGCCATTTCCTCAAGCTGGAGCGCCACGTCGAAGATCGGATCACTGACCTTAAGGGCAGTCAGCACTTCGCGGACCGTTTTTTGCATCACAGTCGCGCGGGGATCGTAGTTTTTGTAAACACGATGGCCAAAGCCCATCAGGCGGAACGGATCATTCTTGTCCTTGGCACGCTCGATATAATGCGGAATCTTGTCAGGTGTGCCGATTTCACGAAGCATATTCAGAGCTGCTTCGTTTGCGCCACCATGAGCCGGGCCCCACAGGCAGGCGATGCCGGCAGCGATGCAGGCAAAGGGATTCGCACCCGAAGAGCCTGCAAGACGTACGGTCGAGGTTGAAGCGTTTTGCTCATGGTCTGCATGTAGGATGAAGATGCGGTCTAGTGCCTGTTCGACGACCGGATGCACTTCATAGGGCTCTGCCGGAACGCCGAACGTCATGCGTAGGAAGTTGCCGGTGTAGGACAGGCTGTTGTCCGGATACATGAACGGCTGACCAACCGAATATTTATAGGCCATGGCGGCGATGGTCGGCATCTTTGCGATCAAACGGTGGCTGGCGATCTTGCGCTGCACCGGATCGGCGATGTCGGTGGAGTCATGATAAAATGCTGAAAGCGCGCCGACTACGCCGCACATGATAGCCATCGGGTGCGCATCACGGCGGAACCCGCGATAAAATGTCGCCAGTTGTTCGTGCAACATCGTATGGCGCGAAATGGTGTGGCTGAATTCGTCCAGCTCAGATTTCGAGGGCAGTTCGCCATTCAGAAGAAGATAGGAAACTTCCATGAAGCTCGACTCTTCGGACAGCTCCTCAATCGAATAGCCGCGGTGAAGGAGCACGCCTTCGTCACCATCGATATAGGTCAATTGGCTTTCGCAGCTTGCAGTCGAAGTGAAGCCCGGGTCGAAGGTGAAGCAATCGGATTGTGCATAAAGCTTGCGGATATCAAGCACATCCGGCCCGACAGTACCCGAAATAACCGGCAGATCGATATTGGTGTTACCGATGCTGAGAGTTGCAGCCTTTTCAGTCATTATCATTCCATTCGCGAACCCGGCCGGGGAAAGCCGATAACCAAATCTGGCCAGTGGTGCAGTGCGATTCTATTTGCTTTTCATCGACTTGCATTCGCCACAGGCGGTGGGAGACGAAGACCGCATCATGCCCGGTTGATACCTGTCAAAAAACGGTTGTCGGCGCTTCCATTGCGCAGTTTTGTGCGGCGCGTCAAGGGCGTCTGAAAGCGCTTGTTTATCCTTGAAAGACAAGGATAATGGGCGGGGTGGTGGCGTTTCGGTTTCCGGATGGATCGCGCCATGTCCAGCATCAATGAGACGATTGAATTGGAGGCAGTGGGCATAAAGCCCTCGTCCTTTGGCCAACCGTTTTCGGCGGTGGATCATTGGCTCGATAGCGAGCGTGAGCAATTGCCGCTTTTCATTCCAGTGGCACTCGGCCTTGGCATGGCGCTTTGGCAGGTTCAGGGCGCCGCCGCCGCGCTCCCCCTGTTTCTGGTCTGCGCCGGTTGCCTGCTTTTTGCAGCGTCAGCCGGCCGCGAAACCCGCTTCGGATATTGTCTCGCCGTCGCTGCGCTGCTCGTCGGCCTCGGCTTTGCGATAATCTCAGGCAAAGCGCACCTAGTTGGTGCAACGCCGCTACAAAAACCATGGGTCGGCACCGTCATCGGAAAGATCGAAAATGTTGAGGAAGTCTCGGCACGGGAGATGGTTCGTTTCCGGTTGCGCTTGAGTGAACATGGCGATTTGCCGGAGGTGGTGCGCGTCAATGTTCAAGAGGATGCGATAGGTTCAGGCTTTGCGCCTGGGACGATCATCAAAGTGAAAGTCCGTTTGATGCCGCCGCCTGGCCCGCAACTGCCCGGCAGTTATGATTTTGCACGCACCGCCTGGTTTGCGCAGATCGGAGCGACCGGACGGGCTATCGAACCAATCACGCTTGTTGCCTTGCCTGAACGCGTTAGCAATTTCTGGAATGTTGCACGCAATGCCACGG
>JAJTFR010000036.1 GCA_021298455.1 Sphingomonadales bacterium
GGGTGAACTCGATCCGGTCGCCTTTCATCAAGTCGATGCTGCCGGGGGTGAACACTTCGCTCTTTCCAGCCCCCCATTGGCGCGGTCGCCAGTCCACGGTCTGGCCGTCTGCCTTTTCAAGAGATACCGCGTTCTTGGCCGGATCAACGCCCTTCACTGTTACAGCTTCACGTTTGGCAATGCCCTTGTCCGCATAGTCGCGTGCAAAGCGGACGACATCCCCGACTTCATAGCTACGGGCGTCGCGGGCTTCGGCACTGGTCAGGCCTTTCGATTCCAGCGTGCGCATGGCCACAGCTTCGCCGGTCAATCTTCCGTTGGAGATCATCTGCATCCTGATCTCGCCATTGAGCGCGTCGCGGCCCGCACGCGATGGATCAATGACAATCGTATTGCGCTGCTCTTTGGGCGTGAGAGAAGCGAAATCCCGTGCCATCATCTTCATACGTTCGGCAGGATCGGCATTGGCGATGATCCTGCCGCCGCCACGGTCCAGCGCGTCAAGCGCGCGGCGGGCGTCGCCTTGAATGCTGGCTTCGACCGCCTCCTTTGTCAGCGGATTGGTCTGACGAACAATTTCGGCGAGCTTGGCGGTTTCCATGCCAGCGCCCTGCAATTGTGCGAAGGCAGCCCCGGCTCCCACCGAACCGAGTTGCTTGACGTCGCCGACAAGAATGACGCGGGCTTTCGATTTCTCGGCGGATTCCAGCAATGTCGCGGTGTCGCGTGCGGAGAGCATAGAGGCCTCATCCACAATCCAGACACTGCGCCCATTGGTTGCAATAGAGTGCTGGCCCATCAAATGCTTGGCAACAGTTTCGCCGCGTGTGCCAAGCGCTTCGCCAAGCGTGCGTGCCGCCGATGCGGTGGGCGCGAGCGCGGTTATGCTTTGGCCTTGCGCTACGGCCACGTTCGCCAATGTCGCCAATACCGTGGTTGTCTTGGCGGTTCCGGCATAGCCCTGAACGGCGGTCACGCGGTTCAAGCTGGTGAGCAAAGCTTTGGCTGCTTCACGCTGATCTGCTGTCCATGGGTGTTCGGACGCAAGCGCAGCGCGGGCAACCGCCTTTGCTGCCTGTTCCGGGGTCTGGATCGCCATGATCTTGCCGCGGCCATTGGCCTCGGCACGCAACAGCCGCTGTTCATTGTCAATGTTGCTGGCGGTCGTAAACCCGCCAAACTCCGCGCCGCGCTTGTCGATAAAGGTACGAGGCGCAAGCGCACCTTCCTTGGTTGCCCGGTCAATCGCCGCGCTGATCTGGGTCTGCGTGACTTTGCCCAGCCTGAACCGTCCTGCCTCCTTTTCCAAATCCGCCGCTGAAAACACCGATTGGCGTTCGCCCAGTTTCTCGGCGGCAAAGGCGACAGCCTGATGCGCGGCGATTTCCCCTTGGGCTGACAGAAACGGTGCATGATCCGATTGCGCAGCTACCTTCTCTGCCTGTGCGACCAAAGCCTGTCGCGCGGCCTGATCAAATCCCGCTCCCTCCGCCGTCGCGCGCCAATCCTTGACCAGTTCGGCCCGGTTGACCTCTTCCTTCACCGTGCGCGTATCGAGCGCGGCAATCTGTTTCTCCGCAGCAGACGCACTCTCCCGCGTCTGCCCCCGCTCGGCAAGGCGCGCTTCGACTTGCGCGGCGCGTTCGCTGAATGCCTTGATAGCCTCGGCGGCAACGCCCTTGATTTCAAACAGTGAATCCTTGCCCGGTTCAATCTCATAACCCAGCTCGCGAACGTTGACGGCCAGCTCCTGCCGATAGACCGCGCCTATCGCCTTCTGGAGCTGATACAGCGCACGCGGCTCAAGACTGCGCCAGTTGCCGTCTGCGTCGCGTGTCGCATTCATGATGACATTGTGCGTGTGCAACTGCGGGTCTTGGGCACGGCTGGTGTCGTGGCGGAAGCTGGCAACGACAAGATTGCCCGTCTGGTGCCGGTCACATGATCGATACCGACTTTGGTGCGCTCATGGTGACATCCCATCCGGGACGGTGCTGGTTTGCTCCGTCCCGGATCGTGCCTAGTTGCTGGCCGTCCGGCAGTTTGCCGTCAAGCATATCGCGGAATTGGTCGCGCTCGACCTCGCCCGACAGGCCAAGCGCTTGCGCACCTGTTCCCTGCCATTCGCTGGGGGAAAGGCCGTCTCCGGCGTAATAGTCATCCGCTTCATAATAGGATGATGCTTGCGCCGAACTGCTGATGGCACTGATGGTGGCAACCATCAGACCGGCCCATCGCCCTTGATCGTGGCTTCGGCTGCCGCGCCCTTGGCGGGTAGCTTGCTCCACAGCGAGCGACTGACATCAACCGGCACAAAGCTGCGCTGGCGTGGGTTGCCGCGTGCATCAATATGCGCGCGGGTCAGCCTGATCTTTGCCACTGGCAAAGCATCGGGCAACTGCAGAAAGCCCTGATGCGGCTCCAGACGCATATCACTTTCGATCACTGCCGCACGAACATGACGCACCGAGCCAAGCGACGTCCGCCCGCTGTTCGGCCCATATTCAAAGCTGTCCGACCCGCTGCGAATTTCGACCTCGACATCGCCGATATTGTCCGACGCCCATTTGCGGGTGTCGCGGTCGATCAGCTGCAAATAGAGCTTGGTGTTGCAGCACCCGAGCAGCGCCTCGGCGCTGTCGCGACCATAACGCCTGTGCATCTGTCCGATGGCCTGAAAGGTCAGCACCACACTGGCCCCGAATTTGCGACCCTCGGGCAACAACCGGGTGAGATTGTCAACGCGGGGTAGGTCGGCCAGCTCGTCAAGGAAGAACCACAATCGGCGACTGGATGATGGCTCCAGCCCCAAGGTCGCACTGGCCGCGCATTCAAGCCAGCAGGCGAGCAACGGCTTCATCGCCTCGAAATAGTCTTCCTTCCGGGGAACGAATATCCACGGCTTGGGGCCTTGGTGCTTGTCGAGCCCATTGATGAAGTCGCGAAAGGCAAAGCTGCCATTCTCTCCCGGTTCACGCCACAGGAACTGCAACAGGTTTGAGGCCTTGGCGAGCATGAACAAGACGCTGCCGGTCGCCCGGTCGGCATCATCCTCAAAGGTGCGCGCCGACGATGTGCCTGCCAGCCACACTTTCATCTCTTCCTTAGTCTTGGCCTGCAAGGCGTTGAGCAGATCGGGCAGCGTGGTCTTCCCTTCCGCATTCAGCACCCGCAACACATTGGCGACCAGAATGCGGCTGGTTTCCAGCCAGACATCATCGTCGCGCTCGCCGGTTTCCGACACAAGCTGGCGCGCAATGCGGTCGGCATCTGCCGGGTGCGCGATCTCTGAGAAGGGCGACCAATAGGCCGAGCGGGCATCGAACGGATTGAGGATGATATCGCCGCGCTCTGGCCGGTAATAATGCGCAATGAACTCGCCGCTGGTGTCATAGACCAAGGCGGGTTCGCCGCGCGCCTCAACTTTGTCGAGCATCTGGCGCAAGACGGTGGTCTTGCCAGCGCCGGTCGTGCCCAAAAAGGCGAAGTGGCGACATTCGAGCCATTCAGGGATTCCGACC
Source organism: Sphingomonadales bacterium (assembly GCA_021298455.1). Classification (GTDB taxonomy): domain Bacteria; phylum Pseudomonadota; class Alphaproteobacteria; order Sphingomonadales; family Sphingomonadaceae; genus Sphingorhabdus_B; species Sphingorhabdus_B rara. The sequence goes on from JAJTFR010000036.1 coordinate 3,522, forward strand.
GTTGCAACACGGATGGACCGGTCTTTGGTCGCCCCTTTGGTCAATCGCCGCAACTGGCGCTCGGTCACGATCTGCGTGCCCGCGACATATTTGTCGAGCGCGGCCTTCCGGCCTCGGTCGCGCATCCAGATCGCCAGCCCGAAACATAGGCCAAAGCCGATCAAGCCACCCGTAACCGAACCCAAAATCGCTTTCGTCTTCAAATCGTCCCAACAGCGAATCCAGACAGGATCGCTGGCAAGGATGCTCGCTCGCACCGGGCCGGTTTGGCCGCCCGAACTGATGGTGATTGTTGGGTCGGATTTGCCGCTGGCTATCCATGTAACCAAGCTGCCTTGACCATGCTGCAAAGCGCATTTGAATTGCCACGGTTCGACGGTGTTGATCGGAACGCCGATACCACCCAGCGCAGCAACGCCCACAGTCGTCCAGAGATAAAATCTCCAACGCGCGGCAAAGCCGGAAATGGCTTGGCGGAACAGCCCCTGTCCACGCAGCAAATTGTCGTGATAGTGGCTCATGACAGCACCTCCGCTGCCAGCGCGCGCTGACGTTTGTAGGATGCCTGCGCCGCTTCGCTGGTTGCAGAGTCTGATTTCTCGGCATCACTGTCGTTGCGAAGCGCTGCCCGCCTTGCATAGGCATAGGCTGCGCTGGCCGTGAAAAGGCTGCGGTCAGTTAACGCTTCGATGACAGAGAGGCGCAACTCAACTGCGGACAGCGCTGCGTTGTCAGGGCTGGAAACAGGCACAACCGGCTTGGCCGTGATTGCCGTCAATCCGGCTTCGATGACACGGGCGAGGGCCTGATAACGGGTCAACCCGCGTGCTTCCGCAATCCGCCGGATCATGATTTCCTGACCTGCCGGGACGCGGATTGATAGTTTTATGCGATTCATGGGAGTTTCTCCGGGAGCGCGCCATAAGCGCGCTCCGAAATGGGCGGAATTGCTGGGCTGGGCCGTCGCTGTCCCCAAAGGGCGCGCGGATAGCCCGACGCGAAATCGGCGGAAATCAGGCATGCACCCGTGCGTAGGGTGTGTATCTGAAATACTGGCTCGATGCGTAGCATCGCAGCCATTCCACCGACTGTTCCAATGTTGTTGTTCACTGGGCATCGACCGTCTCGCTCCGAGCTGTCCGGTTTGCCCAAGCGATCATCGACGCTATCGCCTGCGCGTCCTCGGTGGCCCGGTTCGGTTGCGGACAAAAGGGCGTTGCCCGCTCCAGTGTTCGGGTCTCCGCAAGGAAGCGGAAGACAGTGCGGTCGATCTCGACGCGCAGTCGCTGTTGCAATTCTCTGGTTTGAATGGGGTCGAGGCTGACCCAGCCCACCTCGGTGAAAACTCGACTGCCAAGCGGGAAGGTCTTCCCGGCAATCTCATAGCGCGGACCTTCGACATAGGTGATGGTTTCCGCACCTCGCATGATTTCGATGCAAGGCCTTGTGCCCAGAAAAAACGGACGAAGCGCAGTCTGCAAGGCGTGCCCATCCTCGTTGTCCGCCAGCAGTCTTTCGACGAGCGGCTTCAGGATGATTTCTATGTCGCGAGGAAAATCGATGCGGTGCGTAACCCGGCGCGTTGTGCGCATGGCGTGATCCTTTCAAAATGATGGGGTGAGTTAAATCTGTGGGGCAATGCAATGATCGGACGCGACTTTACTGCCGCGTCTGATCACCAAGCTCGCCATGGGCCAGCCGGTTGATCGAAGCGGTGGTCAGCAGCGTGCGTCTTCCGATCTTGATCGCTTCCAGCCGACCTGATTTGAGCAGGCCGTAGATCGAGGACCGACCAACGCCCAACGCCTTGGCGGCACCGTTTACTGAGATTGCTAATGGTTCCATGTTCGTCTCCTTGATCGCCGATTGGTGGCGAGAGACGTGTTCAGTTGCAGGCATTCGCCAGTGGTTCCACCAGTCCGCAATTACCTCGGATTTTCGCTATTCAGCACGATTCCCCGGTAATCGGCACTAAGACAGAATGGCTGAATTCAGCTATTTCCCGATAATTGCCATTAGGGATTAGCCGAGCGATTTTTCGTGATTGTCTCGAGGACGAGCTTGGCATAGCCCGCTAACTGATTCTCGCTCGGAGGAGTTTTGCGCCTAGAAATGTAGCTGGCTTCCAAAAGGCTGATTATCTTTGTCTGATTGCCGCGCTTCCCAATCTTCATAGAACGAATGTCAGGGTGCTCTATCAACGACATGATGGCGTCAGTATAGTCGTAGGTTCTTTTGGCACCTGCTTGGTTTGGTTTTGCTTTGGCCTCCGCAATCAACGCCGCGACGTCCACTTCCATAAAAATTTCACGAGAAAACCAAAATCCGATTGGCGCGAAAAGCGCGTCACGTATCGGGGACTCTTTAGCCACGTATGCTGCGCGCAAACTTCCAAAGAAGTAGCGCTCATCAAGGTCCCTTCGAACGCCGTTTTTGGTCAGGTAAAAGGAACGGCGCGTTGTTTCGAGTTGAAGGATTGCAAATAACTTTTCCAAATTGAGCACTGCTGGATCACTGGGGTCTGCGTAAATGCCGACCTGCGGCTTGGTTGCCCGGATGCTGCCATATTGAAGAATTCGCCAATAACCCAGCACGCCCATCAAGAGACCGAAAGGAACCAACCCAATTGCAGTCAGGATTGCACCAGCTTTGTCTCCCACAAGTGTAAATGCGACGCCCGGTAACAGCGTCGCAATGATCCCGAAAATCGCTACGGCGACTGCCAGCCAAAGCCACCCATATTTCCACTGAATGAGGCGAGAGGCATCTGCGGTTATTCGGTTGAGCTCGGCCAGCCCGTCCAGCTCGTTGCTGCTGATAAAGCGCGCCGCGATGATTCGAAGCGGGAGAATTTCTAATTTGCTGTCCATGGTCCTTCTCTAAGTGCAGCCACTATGGAGGCAATCCCTTCTTCATTCCAGGCGGATTTAGTTAATAGGTTGACGGATGTGCATTTGCCCAAGATTGCCTATATCTACTGATTTTCCTGAGAAATGCGCTACGCGGCAAGCCGATTTAACAATTCGAAGTCGCTTTTTCCTTCCCGAAGCTTGTCGATGTAATCACTCCACCATTGCGCCATCAAAACCCGTTCCTGCCAATAGGCAGACTGATTATAAATGCGCCGAACGCTTCCCGCCACCATATGCGCAAGCGCGCGTTCGATAGCGTCGGGATTCCATTTACCGGACTCGTTCAACAGCGAAGAGGCCGATGTGCGAAAGCCGTGCGCCGTCATTTGATCTTTCGAATAGCCCATGCGCCGCAAGGCTGCATTGACGGTGTTTTCGCTGATCGGCCTTTGCAATGTGCGTATCGAGGGAAAGACATATCGTCCTGACCCAGACAGCGAGCGCATTTCCTTCAGGATGGCGAGCGCCTGAAGCGAAAGCGGAACTGCATGCGGTTGGCGCATCTTCATTTTGGCAATTGGAATGGTCCAGACCGCCTTGTCAAAATCGACCTCGGACCACTCCATCTGGCGAATTTCGCCAGGACGCTGAAATACATGCGGTGTCAGTTTCAAAGCGTTCATGACCGACGGATCGCCTTGATAACCGTCGATCACCTTCAGCAATGTGCCAAATTCTTCTGGATCAGTAATGGAAGCAAAATGCTTCACCTTGGGTGATGTCAACGCGCCGATCAAAAGATGGGCGGGGTCGGATTCGGCCCTCGCCGTTGCGACGGCATACCGAAAGACCCGGCTGGCGAAGGCGCGAAGGAGATTGGCGGTTTCCAGTCGTCCTCGCCGTTCGTGTTTGCGCAACTCATGCAGAAGCTCTTGCGGCTTGATCTCGGTCACGGGGCGTTTGCCGAAATCGGTGCCCAGCAATTCGACGAACCAGCGCATTTTCTTCAACGTTGGCTCGGCAAGGCCCTCGCGCGCCTTCTTGTCGATCAATTCTTCGGCAACGCTCGCAAAGCTGTTGCTCGCCCGAATGCTCGCCTCAATTCGTGCCTGCCGCTTTGCAACATTGGGATCGACCGCGTGCGCAAGTTGCTTTCGAGCCGCATCGCGTGCCGCCCGTGCCTCTGCCAGCGTGATTTCAGGATAGGACCCCAGCGCCAGCTTCCGCTCAACACCATCGATACGATATTTGACGCGCCACAGCTTGCTCCCGCCGGGGTTTATCAGCAGGTAAAGCCCTTGTGAGTCTGCCAGCTTATAGGCCTTGTCCCTCGGCTTGGCTTTGCGGATTGCGGTGTCTGTTAGCGCCATTTGGGGGCCTCGCTTCAGATGGGGGCTTTACGAGGCCCCCAAATTAGGCCCCCATCGACCACAGTTTCAGGCAAACAGGGGCAGCCACTGACAATCAGTGGATGCCTCAAAACTAGCAGAAAACTGGGAAATTTCAACCGCTGACAGACATTCTCAGTCAGGATTTTGGAGGCCCGAGCCGGAATCGAACCGGCGTGCAAGGATTTGCAGTCCTCTGCGTAACCACTCCGCCATCGGGCCTCGCGCGGCGGCGATCTTGCCGCCGGTGGTAAGGCGAGCGCCCTAGCGGCTGGAGGGGGCTTATGCAATCGGCTTTTGAACGGCATGTTGCCTTTTGCGGAGTGAAAACAGGTTTTCGTCTGAAACTGGCTTGGCCTTTCAGCCGCGCCGGACTAGAAGAAGAGTCGATTTCCTGTATTGCCTGCGCAATACAGTGATGCGATCAAGCAACCCAAGCGCTCAAAAGTCGGAAAAGTAGATGAATTCAACGCAGTTTGCCCAAATGCGCCAGAATATGGTGGACAGCCAGTTGCGCACCAATGGCGTGATCGACCCATGGATCATCGCCGCAATGGGAGCGACCGAGCGCGAAAAATTCCTGCCGGACGAAAAAGCCGCCATTGCCTATATGGATCGTTCGGTACCGCTGACCGGCAACCGGATGCTCAATCCGCCGCTCGCCAACGGGCAAATGTTGCAGGCAGCCGACATCACCCCAACCGACAGCATTTTGTTGGTCGGCACCGGCCCCGGCTATCTGGCCGCCCTTTTGAACGGGCAAGGAAGCAAGCTTATCGCTGTAGAGGAAGACGCGCAATTGGCGGCACAAGCCCGTACGAATGTCCCCGGCATCACCCTTGTTGAAGGGCCGATGCAGGCCGGTGCGCCCGATCACGGCCCTTACACGCTGATCCTCATCGACGGCGCGGTTGAACAATTGCCGGCTGCCTTGCTGGACCAACTGGCCGACGGCGGACGCATTGTGACGGGCCTCATTGAAGGAGCCGTCACCCGGCTCGCTACCGGCGTGAAGCTGGGTGGGCATGTCGCGCTGCGCAATCTTGCGGATCTTGAAGTTGCGGCCCTGCCGGGTTTTGAACGCGCGAAGGAATTTGTATTTTGAAGAACGCACCCGCAAAGGTGAAATCCGTTGCCCTGCTTCTCGCCGCATCGGCGGTGATAGCATCACCGGCAATGGCAGAAACGCTGCGCGATGCGTTGCTGGCAGCATATCAAAGCAACCCGAATCTGACGGCTGCACGCGAAGGCCAAAAGGCGATCAATGAGGGCGTTCCGCTGGCAAAGGCCAATGGGCGACCCGATGTGGTCGCACAGCCGACCTATTTTGAAAATGTCCTGCAAGATAGCGGCGCTTCTGTCGTTCAGGCACGCGGCTTTAATGTGAACGCCTCGGTCGCCGCGCCGCTGTATGCAGGCGGCGGAATCAAGAATGCAGTGCGTGCAGCGGAAAACCGTGTCGAGGCCGGCTTTGCAAATCTGCGCGGCGCGGAAAGCGCGATTTTCTCTGCTGTTGTCGGCGCTTATATGGATGTGATCCGCGACGAAGCGATTGTCGATCTCAATCGTGCGCAGGTAGGCGTTTTGCAGGTCAATCTTGAAGCGACGCGCGACCGTTTCGAGATTGGCGATCTGACGCGCACCGACGTTGCCCAGTCAGAAGCGCGGCTTGCGCTCGCTGTCAGCAATATGGAAGCAGCGCGGGCGAACCTTATCCGCTCGAAGGAAATCTTCATCCAGCTGGTCGGCCGGCCTCCCGAAAATCTGGAAGCTCCGCCGCCATTGCCCAACCTTCCCGAGACGCCTGACAGCGCGGTAAAGGTTGCACTCGACAATAATCCTGATGTGATCGCCGCACGTGAAACCCGCGAAGCAGCCGGCTATGATCGCCGAGCCGCCAATGCTGCGCGCTTGCCGACGGTCAGCGTGTTCACGCAGGGCAGCTATAGCAACGCGCTCAATTCAGTGTCGTCGAACATCCCCGGCTTCCAGGCCGACAATAGCGCGCTGAACGGGCAGGCCGGCGTACGCGCGACGATCCCCCTGTATCAAGGTGGTCAACCCGCTGCACAGGTTCGTCAGGCGCAGGCCCGGCTGGGACAGGCGCAGGAACTTGAAATCGCCGCCGAGCGTGAGGCCATTGCCCAGACCCGCGCATCCTATGCCAGCTGGCGGGCATCGCTTGACGTGATCACCTCATCCGAACGTGCGGTGGCTGCAAACGAACTCTCGCTTGAAGGCACTCGCGCCGAGAACAGCGTGGGCAACCGCACAATCCTCGACATTTTGAATGCCGAGCAGGAGCTGCTGCAAAGCAAGGTGCAATTGGTGACAGCGCGGCGCAACGCCTATGTCGCAGGCTTTTCGCTACTCGCCGCCATGGGTCGTGCCGAGGCGCGCGATCTGGGACTGGAAGGCGGCACGCTTTACGATCCGGTCGCGGACTTCCAGAAGGTGGAAGATGCTTGGAACGACTGGTCATCGCAGGCTAACCCGCAGGTCAAGGCCAGCCGGACAGTTGACACACCCGCGCAAAAGGCAGAAATAGAGCCGCTTCCCCAATAGCGAGGGAATCAGAGAGACTTACGCAGGGCGGACGAAATATGGCCAATGATCGCAGCGAACCATCGATGGAAGCCATTCTTTCATCGATCAAGAAGATCATCGCTGACGAGGATCGGTCGCGCGCGATCAATTCGCGCAAGCCCACACGCGACGCGCGCCGTTCCGAACATGACGAGGACGTCCTCGAGCTGACCGAAGCAGCTGGCGACGACCGTGAAGAAGAACTGCTCGACACCGGAAAAGCGCGAAGCCTGCGCCAGAGCTTTTCGGTCTTGCAGACCCTTTCTGAACCCGGCGTTGCGCCGCAGATCGTACGCTCGGGCGAAACCTCGCTTGAGGGGCTGACGCGCGAACTGATGAAGCCGATGCTCAAGGAATGGCTCGACGCCAATCTGCCGGGAATAGTAGAGGCCATGGTCGCGCGCGAGATTGAGCGCATCACCAAAAAAGGCTGATGCGGATCGCGCGCCTGGCGGCACTGCTTGCCATGCTGATGGCAGCGCCGCTTGCCGCTGCTGACGCTGCCAACCACCAATATATCGAAGCCGGCCGGCTGATCGACAGCATTGCCGGCACGACGACCCATGGACAATGCATCGAGGTGCGTGGGGAACGGATCGTCGCGGTTGCCCCATGCGGCCCTACACCTGCCGGAGCACAACGGATCGACTGGTCCGCCTATACTGTGTTGCCTGGGTTGATCGACCTGCACACCCACCTTGCCGATGCAGGACAAAGCGCAGATCTTGCCGCGCCGATCAAGACCTCACCACAGCTGACCGCCCTGCATGGCGCGCATAATGCGCTGCTCACGCTGCGCGCCGGCTTTACGACAGTGCGCGATGTCGGCACCTATCGCGGGCTGACCGATGTCGCATTGCGCGATGCAATCAATCAGGGGCTCGTCCCCGGCCCGCGCATGTTCGTGGCGGGGGCCTATCTTACCCATCCCGGCGGCGGTGGCGAATTGAACGGCGTTGTGCCGAATGACCAACTGCCCGCAGACATGCGGCTAGGCGTGATGCGCGGACCCGAAGCTGCTGCTGAAAAAGCGACTTTCCTGTTCGATAATGGCGCCAATTTCCTGAAACTTCTCGCCACAGGCGCTGTGCTCGCCATCGGTACCGAACCCGGAGCACCCGAACTGTCGGAAGCGGAAATGCGCGCGGCGATTGCTATAGCACGGGCGCGGGGCAGCTATGCCACCGCCCATGCCCATGGTGCAGAGGGCATCAGGGCCGCGATCCGCGCAGGTGCCCGGTCGATCGAACATGCCAGCCTGATTGACGATGAAGCGCTGCAACTGGCAAAAGACAGCGGCGTGTGGCTGGTCATGGACATCTACAATGGCGATTATATCGACGAGGTCGGCACCAAAGAGGGCTGGCCCGAAGAATATCTCCGCAAGAATCGTGAGACTACGGACGTCCAGCGCGCAGGCTTTGCCAAGGCGGTCAAAATAGGCGTCAAAATTGCCTATGGCACCGACAGCGGGGTCTACCCGCACGGCCTCAATGCCCGCCAGTTTGACTATATGGTCCGGTATGGAATGACGCCAATGCAGGCGATCCAGTCAGCAACTATCAGGGCTGCCGAGCTTTTGGGGCGCGAAGCGGATCTGGGCAGCATCGCACCGGGGCGCTTTGCCGATCTGGTTGCCGTGAACGGCGATCCGATCGACAATATCCGCCTGCTGGAAACGGTCGACCATGTAATGAAGGGTGGCGCCATCGTGCGCTGATCAGGCTGCGGTCTAACCCCGCTTGAACGGTCCCAATTCCTCCAAAAAAGATTGCTCGCGCTCAACCGCGCGCCGTTCGCGTTCGAGGAAATCGGCAACCGCTGCGCGAAATCCGGGGTCGGCGATATAATGGGCCGACCAAGTTGTTGTGGGAAGGTAGCCGCGCGCCAGCTTATGCTCGCCCTGTGCGCCAGCCTCAACCCGAGCCAAGCCATGCGCAATCGCAAAGTCGATTGCCTGATAATAGCAAAGCTCGAAATGGAGGAAGGGAATATCCTCTGTGCAACCCCAGTAACGGCCATAGAGGCAGTCGGGCCCCAAGAGGTTGAGCGCACCGGCCACCGGATGGCCATTACGATGCGCCAGAAACAACACGATCGAATCGCGCAGGCTGTCCGCGACAAGATCAAAAAAGGCACGCGTCAGATAGGGCCGCCCCCATTTGCGCATGCCGGTATCCTGATAGAAAAGCCAAAAGGCATCCATATGGTGCGGCTTGATCTGGCCGCCGCGCAATATTTCGATTTCAACCGCAGCCTGCGCGGCCGCCCGTTCCTTGCGGATTGCGCGCCGCTTGCGCGAGGCGAGCGTCGCCATGAAGGCATCAAAATCGGCATAGTCGGCATTGGTCCAGTGAAACTGAGTTCCCGAACGGATCAGCCAGCCCGCGTCCCGAAACAGCGGCAACTGCGCTTCATCAACGAAAGTTGCATGGGCCGAAGACAGACCATTTTCGAGCACGACGCTTTGGGCAGCTTGCAACAATTGCCCGGCAGTCCTTTCATCCAGCGCCAAAATGCGCGGACCCGGAACCGGCGAGAAAGGCGAAGCAATCTGCAATTTAGGATAATAGCGCCCGCCCGCCCGCTCATAGGCATCGGCCCAGCCATGATCGAAGACATATTCGCCTTGGCTGTGCGTCTTTAGATAGGCAGGCAACGCACCGGCAAGCGCGCCAGCATCATCGCGTATCGCTATCGGTGCCGCAGACCAGCCTGTGCCCGGCCCGATGCTTCCCGACTGTTCAAGCGCGCACAAAAAGGGATGACCGACAAAGGGATTACCCGATGCGTTCAGCCCGTCCCACTGCGCTGCATCAAGGGGGCAAACGCCGGTTGCGATTTCAGCGATAACATCAGTCATCTGCAGCGCACGGACAGCTAGCCCTTGACCTTCACAATTGCGTCAATCTCAACCGTGGCATCCAGCGGCAGAACGGGTACGCCAACGGCGCTACGTGCATGCTTGCCGGCATCGCCGAACACCGCTTCCATCAGGTCAGACGCACCATTGGCAACGCGCGGTTGGCCGGTAAAATCAGGCGTTGAGGCGACAAATGCGCCGAGTTTGACGATCCGTTCGACCCGGTCGAGCGAACCCAGTGCCTTTTTCATCTGGGCGATCAACATCAAACCGCATCCTTGCGCGGCGAGGATCGCATCGGCTTCATCGCGCGTATCGCCGACCTTGCCGGTCATCAATGCGCCATCGACAAAGGACACTTGGCCCGAAATGAAAAGCATGCCGCCCACCTCAACCGTGGGAACATAGGACGCAACAGGCGCAGCGGGTTCGGGAAGGGTAATGCCCAGTTCGACCAGCCGGTCTTCAGGCGCAACATGCGAGGTCATATATTTTCCTTTTCAATGATCGGGGCGCCGACCCCGGCAAGCAAAGCGTTGCTGATCCACAACTGTGCCTCGCTCCAGCGATCAATGCGCGCATGGGCAGCCGGCGACGTCTTCACGCGCGGCCATAAAATGGGTTCACCCACAAACTGCAAACGCCAGACATCGGGAAGTGTTTCGCCAACCGATTCATGCTGGTGCGCTAGATCGTCGACGAAAACGGTAACGCTCGGCTGATAGCGCTCGACGATGCGGCGCAGGGCTTCACCCTTGCCGCCCTGGTTGGTATAGACGGGCGC
>JAJTFR010000184.1 GCA_021298455.1 Sphingomonadales bacterium
TGATCTACACCAACCGCGAATTTAACGGTGTTGAAGCCAAGGAAATGGGCTTTGCCACGCATGTTGCTGATGATCCGCTGGCTAAGGCGCTGGAACTGGCACGCGTCATCGCCAACAAGAACCCGCACGCGGTCCGCGGTGCAAAGCGCCTATGTAATGCGCTAGCAACGGCTAGCGACGCCGAATTGCTACAAATGGAAAGTGACGAGCAGATCAAGGTGATCCGCACACCCAACCAGATGGAAGCGGTGATGGCAGAAATGCAAAAACGGAAGCCAGTTTTCGCGGATTAACCTGCCGTTCTTGCCCGCATGGCTTCCAGTTCTGTCGCCAAGTCGGGGCGGAGCGGTTTGGCCTCATTATCTGTGCGGCAGACGATCACACTGTCGCAGGTGGCGATGCAGACGCCCTTCTGGAACATGGCCTGCACGACTACCCAACTGGAATTGCCGATCCGGCCGATGCCCGATCCGATCGTGACCGGTGCCGGAAAATTGCCTTCGCGTAAGTAGTTGATCTCGACCGAGGCAACCATCGTGCGCTCATTGGCCGGCCGCTCCCCCCATGGTCGCGCCTTGCGATGCAGCTGAACACGGGCATTCTCGAACAAGGCCGCAAAAGCGACATTGTTGAGATGCCCGTTAATGTCCATATCCTGAAAGCGCGTGTCACTTTCCAGGATTACGGGATAGGCGGCCAGATCCAGCCGCCATCCTTCGGGCTTTGCCATTACAGCTTGCGCCCGATCAGTTCCTTCATGATCTCATTCGTGCCGCCGAAGATGCGCGTGACACGCGCACCGCGCCAGGCGCGGGCAATCGCATATTCGTTCATGTAGCCGGCGCCGCCATGGAGTTGGAGGCACTTGTCCATCACTTCCCACTGCAGTTCGGTGTGCCACAGCTTGGCAGCGGCACCTTCTTCCGCGGTCAGTTCCTTTTTCAGGTGGCGGGCCAGCGCCCAATCAAGATGTGCCCAGCCAACCTGAAGCTTTGACTTGAGGTCGGCAAGTACGAAGCGGGTGTTCTGGAAGTCGAGCACCGGCTTGCCGAACGCCTTGCGATCGCGGCAGAATTCGACGGTTTCATCGAACGCCTTTTGCGCGCTCGCCTGCGCAGAGACTGCGATAGAAAGGCGCTCTTGCGGCAATTCGCTCATCAGATAGATGAAGCCCATGCCTTCCTGGCCGAGGCAGTTGGTCATCGGAACACGGACATCTTCGAAGAAAAGTTCCGAGGTATCGGCTTCGTCCTGCCCGATCTTGTCAAGGTTGCGGCCGCGCTTGAAACCTTCGCGGTCGGCTTCGACCAGGATGATCGAGATGCCCTTATAGGCAGGCTGGATATCGGGATCGGTCTTTGCGCAAACGAGGATCAGGTCGGCATTCTGACCATTGGTGATATAGGTCTTGGACCCGTTAATCACATAATGATTGCCGTCTTTCTTTGCGGTGGTGCGCATGCCTTGAAGATCGGAACCCGTACCCGGTTCGGTCATCGCAATTGCGGTGATCACCTCACCCGAAACCAGCTTGGGCAGCCAATGCTTCTTCTGTTCTTCCGAACCATAGGAGACGAGATAATTGACGACGATATCCGACTGCAGCGAGAAGCCCGTCGTGACGCGGCCATAATAGGCGCTTTCTTCGTCGACGATCGCATTATAGCCGAAATCAAGGCCAAGACCGCCATATTCTTCGGGCACGGTTGGACACAGCAGGCCCAGTTCACCGGCCTTGGGCCAGATCGCCTTGGGCACAATACCGTCGTCTGCCCATTTATCGGCATTCGGCGCGACTTCCTTCAGCAGAAACTGGCGGACAGTCTGCCGGAAGGCTTCATGATCTTCGTTATAGGCGGAACGCGGAATGACATCGAGCGACATGAAAACAACTCCATCCAGAGGAACCTGACCTATAGGCAGGGTCCCCGGGTGGAGGTCAAGCAGAAATTTAATCGTGCGATTAAACGGGTTCGCCTGCTGCGCGTGCCCGTTCCAGCAAGGTCGCCTCGGCCGTCGGCACGCTGCGATAGGCATAGAAAAGCAGTACCACGCCAATCGGCGCGACACCGATCAGCGACAACAGTCCCATGCGCAAATCGCCCTGCATCTTGCCATCGACCATGGTGCCGGCAAGGTCGGCAATCTGGCCGACCACATAGGGGGGGGAAGGACAAGATCCTGTGTCGTTGCCGCCGCAGCACCGAGCGCGGCGCTGCCCAGCACACCGGCAAGGAAGTTCATTACATAGAAGAGCGTCGTATTCTCGGTTGTGAAACCGATCCAGATTGGCAGAATCGGGCCGATCACGCCGATCATGACGACCAGGATGCGCCCTGCTGGATTGGTCTGGCGCAGATGGTCGGCAAGCCGGCCGCCGGCGATCACGCCTATGAAGCCGCTTGCCGCGCCGGATGCGCCAAGCCAGAAGGCCAGTTCCTGCTTGGGCAGTTTCAGCACTAGCTCGGCATAAGGCGCGGTCCAATAAGCGAGCGCATAAGCAGCGAGGGCAACAATGCCATAGCCCAATGCGGTGCAGAGAAAGGCCGGCGTGCCCCAGATCAGCTTGAAGGTCGCAGGATCGCGGGCGCGCAGATTTGTCGCCCAAGAAAAGACAGCGTAAAATCCAACAGCGACCGCCGACCATTGCGGGATATTTCCGGTCAGCCCGATCATCGCCCAAGCAAAAAGCCCCAGCAGCAGCGCCGCTGAAATGTTGAGGATCAACGCAGGGATGCCGCGTCGCGCCGCACCGATCAGGGTGAAGGGCGGAACGATTGTCGACAGGTCATAGACAAAATCGCGGAACGGGTGCGCCGAGGTGACAACTTTGGTGCCATCCATCGCACCGCGCTTGGGTTCGCGCAGGCTGAGCACCCAGAGTGCAACCAGAAGCCCGGGGACGCCGACGGCGAGGAATGCCGCCTGCCATCCAACCAGACCCAGCGGCCCACCGCCGGGATAAGCGACATTCCATGCTTCCTTGATATAGGCGCCAATGAACAGCGAAACGCCGCCACCAATATAAAGGCCCGACGAATAAATGGCGAGCGCGGTTGCGCGCTGGCGTTTCGGGAAATAGTCGGAAATCAGCGAATAGGCCGACGGGCTGGCAGTTGCTTCGCCAATGCCGACACCCATTCTGGCAAGGCCAAGCTGTGCGCCATTTTTGGCAAAGCCTGACACCACCGTCATCGCCGACCAGAGGGCGAGGCCGATGCTGAGCAATTTGGTGCGGTTCCAATTGTCGGCGAGCCGGCCGAGCGGGATTCCAAACAGTGCATAGAAAACGCCAAAGGCGGCACCGCCGAGAAAGCCCATTTGCGCGTTGGTCAGCCCCAGATCGGCCTGAATATCGACAACCAGAATACTGACAATCTGCCGGTCGATGAAATTGAGGATGTAAACAACAACGAGGACCGACAGCACATACCAGCTATATCCGCTGGCCTTGGGTTCTGCCTCTTCGGGGGCGACTGCCTGAATGTCGTTCTGCTGCCCGTCGCTCACGCCTCGTCCTCCATTTCGTCCGCCATTTGCATTGGCGATTTCTATTCTCCGGGTCCATGGCTAGCAGAATCAATGGGGTGCGCAACCTGAATTGCTTTTCAGTTTAAGGGGAAGACATGGCGAAAAGACAGGCGGTTTCGGTGCTGATGGTCTGCCTTGGTAATATCTGTCGGTCGCCCTTGGCAGAGGCAGCGTTACGGCATCATGCGGAGAGGCTGGGCCTTGACCTGGTGATTGATTCTGCGGGGACAGGTGATTGGCATGCCGGCCACCCGCCCGATCCCCGCGCGCGGCAAGTGGCGCTGCGGCTTGGCGGTATTGACATTGGCGGCCTGCGCGCGCGGCAGGTGCAGGCAGAGGATTTCCATCACTTCGACCATATTGTCGCGATGGATCATTCGAACCTGCGCAATCTTTCGGCATTGGCGCCCGCCGGCGCAGTGGCGCAGCTTTCATTGCTGCTCGATCATTTGCCGGGCCATGAAGGGCGGGCAGTTGCCGATCCCTATTATGGCGATGATGCGGGTTTCGAGGCTTGCTGGCGCCAGGTTGATGCGGCGACCGGCGCGCTGGCACAGATGTTTTGCAAAGGCTGACCCTCTCCAAATCGCTGCATTGCGCTGCGGCGATTGGTGCTGCACGATAGTCGAAATATAAGGGTGGAGAGACCATGTCGCATGAAATAGCTGCCATCGCCGCGAGGGTCCGTTCGCAGGCGCAAGCATTGCCGGCGCTGTACGGCCAGATCGATTTCGACACCCCGCCCGAACGATTTGCCGATGGCCCCGATGACCGCACCGAATTGTCCGAGGTAAAGGGAAAACGCCGCGCCGATTTTCTTGCAGACACCGAAATGGTGGCGCGCTTCCGTGAATATAGCATGCTGGGCGACATCACCGGCGATGCCTATGCTGCGCTGATGCCGAAATATGGCTTTCGTCGCACGGTCGACATGTTGGTGGAGGCTTGTGACAAGGGGATCGACGCGGTTGCCGATGCGCCGCCCGAGCTTGGCGCACTGATCGCCGAAATGGAGCGCGTGCCCGACTGGCTTGACATGCGGCTGGTTGAAAAGGGCGCAAAGGCCGAACGCAACAGCGCGGCGAACATTTCCCCCTTCGCGATTAGGGGCGCGTTTATCGCGACTTTCCTCAACAAATATTCTGCGCTGCCGATGGCGCTTACCGGCACGCTTAGCCATGCGACTGCGGCGCGGCGGGTAAAGGAAACTGCGACCTTTTTCACGACCACCGTGCTGCCAGGCGCGCTGCGGCGCGACGGGCCGGGGTTTAAGGCGGCTGCGATGGT
>JAJTFR010000037.1 GCA_021298455.1 Sphingomonadales bacterium
ACCGGTGGCAATGCGCTCAAATTCTATGCCTCGGTACGTCTCGACATTCGCCGCACCGGCCCGATCAAGGATCGTGAGGATATTGTCGGCAATGCAACCCGCGTGAAGGTGGTGAAGAACAAGGTCGCACCGCCGTTCAAGCAGGTCGAATTCGATATCATGTATGGCGAGGGCATTTCGAAGACCGGCGAGCTTCTTGATATCGGCGTCAAGGCAGGCCTTGTCGAAAAATCCGGCGCTTGGTTCAGCTATGACTCGATTCGGATCGGTCAGGGCCGTGAGAATGCCAAGACCTGGCTGCGCGAAAACCCCGATCATGCTGCCCGGTTGGAAGCCGCAATCCGCGGTAAAACTGCCGAGGTGGCCGAAGAAATGATGGTGGGATCGGATGCAGGCGACGATGCCGACGACGCCGAAGGTTAAATACCCCTAGGCTCTCTCCCAAGGAGCCGCTTGCGCGCCGCGCCTGATCGGCGCGCCGGCCCGCCCTGGACCACCCCGGGGCGGGCCATTTTATTGCGCCTCTGCACTTACCCAGCGTCGGCACGTGACTGTGATTGACATTGGCGGGGGCTTTCGCCCTAGTGGCGCAATGCGCCCTGCAATCCACCTTATCGGCCTACCCACTGACGTTAACAGTTCGTTCGAGCGCGGAGCCGCTAAGGGTCCGGCTGCAATCCGCGCGGCTTTAGCGAGCGACAGAGGTAATAGCGCGAGTGAGAGCGGGCTTGAACTTGGCACCGATATCGACCTTGTCGACTGCGGCGATCTACCGCTGACTGACCATGATGTCGAAAGTGACGATCGTACAATTGCTGCAGCAGTTGCGCACGCGCCGCTACCTATCCTGTTGGGCGGCGATCATGCGATAACCTATCCGGTCGTGGCGGCGCTAGCGGC
Source organism: Sphingomonadales bacterium (assembly GCA_021298455.1). Taxonomy (GTDB): domain Bacteria; phylum Pseudomonadota; class Alphaproteobacteria; order Sphingomonadales; family Sphingomonadaceae; genus Sphingorhabdus_B; species Sphingorhabdus_B rara. Next base: position 901 of record JAJTFR010000037.1, read on the forward strand.
CCGCCATGGCCCGCTCAATATCCTGCATTTTGATGCCCATCCGGATCTTTATGCTGATTTTGAGGGCAATCCGCGCAGCCACGCCTCACCTTTCGCCCGCATTTTCGAAGGTGGGTATGCGAAACGACTTGTGCAGGTCGGCATTCGCACGCTCAACCGCCATTGTCGCGAACAAGCAGACAAATATGGTGTCGAAACCCTGCCAATGGCTGATTTTCACGCGTCACACGTACCGGTACTTGATGGCCCACTCTATATCAGCGTCGACCTTGACGGGATCGACCCCTCCGAGGCCCCTGGTGTCGCGCATCCCGAACCCGGCGGGCTGCGGCTGCGCGAAGTGCTGACGGCGATCCACCGGCAGACCGCGCCGATCGTCGGCGCAGACATTGTCGAACTCAATCCCGCCCGCGACATTGGCGATATCACTGCCATCCTAGCGGCAAAACTTGTCCGCGAACTTGCGGCCCGCATCACGCTCAATCACGAAGGAGAGTCCCGTTGACCTTGAAAGTTCATCATCTCAATAACAGTCGGTCGCAACGCATCCTCTGGTTACTCGAGGAACTGGCTGTTCCTTATGAAATCGTCCACCATCAACGTGATGCTGTCACCAACCTTGCTCCGCCCGGCCTGCAGGCAATCCATCCGCTGGGTAAATCGCCGCTGATTGAGGACGATGGCAATATCATCTACGAATCGGGGGCGATCGTAGAATATTTGTGCGAACGGCATGGCGGGGGCCATTTCGTGCCGGCGCGTGGCAGCAACGACCATATCCGTTATCTGGAATATCTGCACTTTGCCGAAGGGTCTGTGATGACGCCGATCCTGCTTAACCTCTATGTCGGCCGGCTGGGTGAGGCGGGCGCGCCGCTGCATCCGCGCATCGACGAACAGCTTGAAAGCCATTTTGGCTTCATGGAAGACCGGCTGCTGCCGTCAGGCTGGTTTGTCGGGGAAACGCTGACCGGCGCGGATTTCATGATGAGTTTTCCGGCCGAAGCCGCCGTCAAAAGCGGCCGCGCAGCCGATAAGCCGAAACTGACCGCTTATGTCGAGCGCATCCACGCCCGCCCGCAATGGCAGGCGGCACTTGTGAAGGGCGGGCCATATGCTTTTGCCTGACCGAAGTGGCTGCGATCGTTCAGTCTAAACAATATATCCCGCTTGCAGCCCGCTTTGCCGTGTCCTAAGTCGCGCGGGCTATGAGTTCGACCACTGATATCCGCCGCTCGTTCCTCGATTATTTCGCAGGACAAGACCATGATGTGGTGCCTTCGGCGCCGCTGGTGCCCTATAACGACCCGACATTGATGTTCACCAATGCCGGGATGGTGCCGTTCAAGAATGTCTTCACCGGCCTTGAAAGCCGCGCCAAGCCGCGTGCCGCTTCAAGCCAGAAATGCGTGCGCGCAGGCGGTAAGCATAATGATCTCGACAATGTGGGCTACACCGCGCGGCATCACACTTTCTTTGAAATGCTTGGGAATTTTTCCTTCGGCGATTATTTCAAGGAAGCGGCGATCACCCATGCCTGGACGCTGCTGACGAAGGAATGGGGCCTTGATCCCGATCGGTTGACGACGACCGTTTATCATACCGACGACGAAGCCTTCGCCTTGTGGAAGAAGATTGCCGGGCTGCCCGATCATCGCATCATCCGCATCCCGACATCCGATAACTTCTGGTCGATGGGCGATACCGGGCCGTGCGGGCCTTGCAGCGAGATTTTCTACGACCATGGCGATCATATCGCCGGCGGCCCTCCGGGCAGCCCTGATGAGGATGGCGACCGTTTTGTCGAGGTGTGGAACCTCGTCTTTATGCAGTTCGAACGGCAGGATGATGGCACCGACGTGCCGCTTCCAAAACCGAGCATCGACACCGGCATGGGGCTCGAGCGTATCTCTGCAGTGATGCAGGGGGTGCCTGACAATTATGATACCGATACCTTCAAAGCCTTGATCGCGGCGTCGGAGGAATTGACGTCGACCAAGGCGCAAGGCGCGCAAATGGCCAGCCATCGCGTGATTGCCGACCACCTGCGTTCAACCAGCTTCTTGCTTGCCGATGGTGTGATGCCGTCGAACGAAGGCCGCGGTTATGTGCTGCGCCGGATTATGCGCCGTGCGATGCGCCATGCGCATCTTCTGGGCGCGAAAGAGCCTTTGATGCACCGTCTGGTCGGCAGCCTTGCGGCCGAGATGGGCGCTGCCTATCCCGAATTGCTGCGCGCGCAGCCGTTGATCGAAGCGACGCTGAAACAGGAAGAAACGCAGTTCCGCCGCACGCTCGACAAGGGGTTGAAGCTGCTTGACGAGGCGACCGGCGGAATGAAGCCGGGCGATGTGCTGCCCGGCGAAACCGCGTTCAAGCTGTATGACACTTATGGCTTCCCTTATGACCTGACCGAGGACGCTTTGCGCGCGCAGGGTTTCGGGATCGACCGCAGCGGTTTCGATGCCGAAATGGACCAGCAAAAGGAACGCGCCCGCGCCGCCTGGAAGGGCAGCGGAGCGAAGGCTTCGGATGAAGTGTGGTTCGACATTGCCGAACGCGTCGGTTCAACCGAGTTTACCGGCTACACCGCCAGTGAGGGCGAAGGCCAGGTTGTGGCATTGGTTAAGGACGGCGGAGAAGTTGACTCGGCGAAGGCCGGCGACAGCGTGACCTTGATCACCAACCAGACGCCTTTTTACGGCGAAAGTGGCGGCCAGATGGGTGATGCCGGCAGCATTACCAGCCTTGCCGGGTTCAAGGCAGTGGTTGCCGATACGTCCAAACCGCTTGGCAGGCTGCATGCGCATCAATTGATGGTCGAGACCGGCGAGGTGAAGGTGGGCGACGTCGTCCAACTGAAGATTGATACGGTCCGCCGTGATCAACTTCGGTCCAACCATAGCGCAACGCATTTGCTGCACGCTGCGCTGCGCAACCGCCTTGGTGGCCATGTGACGCAGAAGGGCAGTCTTGTCGCACCCGATCGCCTGCGCTTCGACTTTTCGCACAATCAGGCGGTAACCCCGCAGGACATCTCGGCTATCGAAGCCGAGGTCAACGCCCAGATTCGTGTCAACAAGGCGGTCAGCACCCGTTTGATGGCTCCGGATGAAGCCGTTGCAGCTGGCGCATTGGCACTGTTTGGCGAAAAATATGGCGATGAAGTCCGCGTCCTCAGTATGGGAGACGCCGATGGCAGCAATTATTCCGTTGAGCTTTGCGGTGGCACCCATGTCAACGCATTGGGCGATATTGCGATCTTCTCTATCGTGTCCGAAGGCGCTGTCGCCAGCGGTATTCGCCGTATCGAGGCACTGACCGGAGAGGCAGCGCGGCTGCATCTTGCGGCGCGCGAAGGCCAGATCAAGGAACTGGCGTCGCTGTTCAAGGTTGCACCCGAAGAAGTCGGCGCCCGTGTCGAAACATTGATCGCCGAACGGCGTGCACTCGAAAAAGAACTGTCAGAGACCAAGACCAAGCTTGCCCTTTCCGGCGGCGGTGGTCCCAAGGCAGAGGCTGAGACGATCGGTGACGCGCGCTTCATGGGGCAGGTGATCGCTGGAATCGAGCCCAAGGCGCTGCGCGGTCTTGCCGATGACCAGATGAAGGCGTTGGGTGGCGGCGTGGTTGCCATCATTGCCGCCAATGAAAATGCCAACACCGTGGTGGTTGCTGTTTCCCCTGAACTGCATGGGCGTTTCGACGCGCCCGCGCTGGTTCGTGCTGCGACGGCTGCAACGGGCGGGCAGGGTGGCGGAGGCCGGCCTGAAATGGCGCAGGGCGGAGGCCCTGCCGGATCGGATCAGGCGCAGGCGGCGATTGATGCAATCAAGGCTGTGCTTGCGGGTTAACCCGCGAGCGCAGCTTTAACCGCGGCGCTTCATCTAATTCCCCAGCTTCCTTGATGGCACGGCGAAATTCGTCGCGCTTTTCATGGATTGATTTGATTACTGGCCCCATCGCAATGCCGAGGTCAACCAGCACGGCTTCCGATAGCTGCAATGAGCTTTCCAGGGTTTCTGGCACGGCATCGCTTACCCCCGCCAGATACAATTCGGCGGCATGATCTGCGTCACGCGCGCGCGCAATAATGGTCAAGTCGGGATAGTCTGCCCGGGCGCGTTTCACCGTCTTGGCGGCCAGCACCGGATCGTTCATCGTTAGCACCAGCGCCTTGGCGCTATCCAGATTCAGCCGGTGGAGCGTTTGCGGTTTGCCAACGTCGCCAAAAGCCGTCCGATAGCCATCCCGGCGTGCCGAAAGGACCGAATCGACGTTATTCTCGACCGCCAGATAAGGCTCGCCATGCACTTTCAGCATGTCTGCCACCAATTGGCCGACGCGGCCGAAACCGATGATCACGGTGCGCTGCTCGTTTGAATCGTCGATCACATCATCCAGCACAATGCCTGATGTGCGGATTTCGATCCGGCGGGAGATATCATTTCCGATGCGCGCCAGAATCGGCGTGATCAGAAGACCGATCGCGGTTGCCACTTGCCAGAATTTGGCGGTTTCGGGATCAATGATCGCGGCAGCGCTGGCGGCGCCCAGAACAATCAAGGTTGTTTCCGAAGGGCTCGACATCAACAGCCCCGTTTCCGCCGCGACGCCGGCCCGTGCACCTGCGAGCTTCAACAATCCACCGACGACAATGGCGTTGATCGCGATGGCCATGATGATCGCGGCTGCCAGTTCGTGCCAGTATTCGACGATAAATCCGATATCGATCTGCATCCCAATGCTGATCAGGAATACGCCGAGGGCAAGGCCCTTGAACGGCTGCACAACGGTTTCAACTTCACCTCGATAATCGGTTTCAGCAATCAGCAGGCCCGCAATCAAGGCGCCTACAATCGGCGACAGGCCGACTGCGGCTGTGGCGAGACTGGAAACGAGCACGACGAGCAGCGTCGCTGCAATAAACAGTTCCGGGCTTTTTGTTCGTGCAGCCTGCCCGAAGAGAGGCGGCAGTAGGAATCGACCTGCAACGAGCATCGCGATGATGACGGCAAGACCCTGCCAGACCAGCGTGAACAGCCCGTCCCAACCTCCACCGCTGGCCGCCTGCGGGCCAAGGACGCCGAGGACGAATATAATGGGGACGATCGCTAGGTCTTCGAACAACAGCATCGCGAAAGCCGGTTTGCCAACGGAGGAAGTCGTTCCGGCAATTGGGAGAACAAGCGCGGTTGAAGAAAGCGAGAGTGCAAGGCCAAGGCCTGCAGCCTCAGTCGGGCTATAGCCAAAAGCAAACAATGCACCGCCGATAAGAAGCGCGCCGCCAAACAATTCGGCTGCACCCAGCCCGAAGACCTGCTTGCGCATACGCCACAGACGGCGAAAGGAAAGTTCGAGCCCGATACCGAAGAGAAGCAGGATAATCCCGAACTCACCTACTCGGTCGACACCTTCCGTATCGTAGATGGTGATCCATTTTAGCCAAGGGTAATCGCCGGTAAGGGAGCCAAGCCCCATGGGGCCGACGAGCACGCCCACAAGCAGAAAGCCGATGATGGGCGTGATGCGCAACCGGGCAAAGGCGGGGATAACGATCCCCGCTGCGCCGAGGATGATCAGCGCATTTTGCAGCCCGTCTGTGTTGAGTTCGGCGGCCATGCCCTCTTATTAGAGAGAAGGGGCCGCCGATGTCAGCAGCTTATTTCCAGCTACCCATTTTTTGTTCGAGGTTGACGCGAACCTGTTCGAAGAACTGCTCAGTGGTCATCCACGCCTGATCGGGGCCGATCAGGATGGCAAGGTCCTTGGTCATCGCGCCGCTTTCAACGGTCTCGATGCAGACCTGCTCCAGCGTTTCGGCAAAGCGAGTTACATCGGGGGTTTCGTCGAACTTGCCGCGATATTTCAGGCCACCGGTCCAAGCGAAGATTGACGCGATCGGATTGGTCGAGGTTGCCTTGCCCTGCTGATGCTGGCGGTAATGGCGGGTTACCGTGCCATGCGCGGCTTCGGCTTCCACTGTCTTGCCGTCGGGCGTCATCAGGATGGAGGTCATCAGGCCGAGCGAGCCAAAGCCTTGCGCGACCTGATCCGACTGGACGTCGCCGTCATAATTCTTGCAAGCCCAGACGAACTTGCCGCTCCATTTCAGGGCCGATGCCACCATGTCATCGATCAGGCGGTGTTCGTAAACAATGCCGGCCGCACCGAACTTTTCCTTAAAGCCTTCGGTCTCGAATACCTCTTGGAACAGATCCTTGAAGCGGCCGTCATAGGCCTTGAGGATAGTGTTCTTGGTCGACAGATATACCGGCCAACCAAGGCCAAGGCCGTAGTTGAACGAGGCGCGGGCGAAATCGCGGATCGAATCGTCAAGATTATACATCGCCATGGCGACGCCCGAGCTGGGGAATTTGAAGACTTCGAGGTCGATATTCTTGCCATCGTCACCATCAAAGACGAGGCGCAGCGTGCCGGGGCCGGGGATCAGCGTATCGGTTGCGCGATACTGGTCACCAAAGGCATGGCGGCCGACAACAATGGGGTCGGTCCAACCCGGGATCAGCCGGGGCACATTTTCGATCACGATGGGCTCGCGGAACACAACGCCACCCAGAATGTTGCGAATCGTCCCATTGGGCGATTTCCACATCTTTTTCAGGTTGAATTCTTTGACGCGGTCTTCATCGGGGGTGATTGTCGCGCACTTTACGCCGACGCCATATTCCCGGATCGCATTGGCACTATCGACGGTGATCTTGTCGTCGGTCGCATCGCGCGCTTCGATGCCAAGATCGTAATATTTCAGGTCAATATCGAGATAGGGCAAAATCAGGCGTTCGCGGATCCATTGCCAGATGATCCGGGTCATTTCATCGCCATCAAGTTCGACGACGGGGTTCTTCACCTTGATTTTTGCCATGATGCTGCTGCTTTCCTTGGGGATGTCGTTTTTGTTTACGGCTGCGCCATAGCAAAGTTTGAACGGCAATCAACTGTCTGGCCGGGCAGGCAGGTATAGCAGCAAACGGTTGTATAGTGCGGTCGCACCGCCTAAATGCAACTCAATGTCAAAACAAGAACTCACCAACCGGGGTGCCGGGGTCGCAAAATGGTCCTTCCCGCCAGTCCATCCGGAAGGCCGGAAATTCGGCCTAATCGCAGCGGCAATCACCGCAATCTTTGCCTTCATGGCTTGGGAAACGCTGGCCTGGCCGATGGCAGGTGTCACGATCTGGACGCTTGCCTTTTTCCGTGATCCCGCACGCGCAACACCGATTGATGATCGATTCATCGTGTCACCAGCGGATGGCCTTGTCACTCTGATCGAGAAAGTCCCGCCACCGCCCGAATTGTCGGGGCCTGCTGGTTTGGGTGATGAGCCCATGATCCGCGTGTCGATTTTCATGAGCGTCTTTGACGTGCACATCAACCGTGCGCCGATCCGTGGCACGATCAAGCGGGTGGCCTATATTGCGGGTAAGTTCCTCAACGCCGATCTGGACAAGGCCAGCGAAGAGAATGAACGCCAGCATTTTCTTGTCGAACGCCCTGACGGGGTCCGTATCGGCTTTACCCAGATTGCAGGGCTTGTGGCCCGTCGCATCGTCGCTTTCGTAAAAGAAGGCGATATTGTTGCCGCAGGGCAACGCGTCGGCCTGATCCGCTTTGGTAGCCGCGTCGATGTCTATTTGCCGCATGGCACCGCGCCGCGCATCATCAAGGGGCAACGTTGCGTTGCAGGCGAAACGATCCTTGCCGATATCGGTGTCGATCAGGATCTGCGTGCGATCGCCCATTGATGTGCGACCATTGACAAGCGCGGTCCTGCGGCCGAAACCGCACCTATGAGTGATATTCAGAACCGGCCGGGCATTTCATTGCGCGCGCTTGCTCCCAACGCCGTCACGGCCATGGCATTATGCACTGGCCTGTCGGGTGTCTGGTTTGCCTTGCAACAAAGGTGGGATGCCGCGCTGCTGGCGATTGTGGTTGCCGGCGTGCTTGACGCTATGGACGGCCGAATTGCGCGGATGCTCAAAGGTGAAAGCCGTTTTGGTGCTGAGCTGGATTCGCTTTCTGACGTGATTGCCTTTGGCGCCACCCCTGCGCTGATCGTCTACAGCTGGGCGTTGCAGCATATGCCGCGTTTCGGCTGGACTATCTGCGTTTTCTTTGTGCTTTGCGCCGCGTTGCGGCTGGCACGGTTCAACGCGCACATCGACGCAGATGAACAGCCGCATAAATCGGCCGGGTTCAACACTGGCGTGCCGTCACCTGCCGGCGCCGGCCTGATGCTATTGCCGTTGACAATATGGCTGGAAACCGGGGCGGACTGGGCACGCGATTATCGCCTGATCGGCCCTTGGGTGCTGTTGATTTCGTTCCTGATGATTTCCAACGTTGCTACCTTCAGCTGGTCCTCGATCCGTATTCGCCGTGCCTTCCGCTTCATGGCACTGGCCGGGGTAGGGTTATTTGCGGCTGCGCTGATTGCAGCACCCTGGGTTGCGCTGATTGTAGCCAGCCTTGTCTATGCGTTGCTGATCCCGTTGAGCATCGGCAGCTATGCAAAGGTCAAACGGGCGAGGCGCGCGCAAAGCGCTTGACGCTCTGGCCACTTTGGCTAAGTTCCATTTTTGTTCTTGCAGCTGGAGCTTGAATTGGACCCGTTGATCATCGTTTTCGTTGTTATCCTTGCGCTGTTGGCAGGGCTCGGTCTGGGCTGGCTGATGGGCGGGAAGGCGGCGCGCGCGGGCGGCGAAACGACGCTGCAACTGCGCGCCATGCTTGATGAAGTCGTGGCAGAACGTGATCGCGCGAAAGACCGTCTGGCACGGATCGAAACCTCTTTGGAAGAGCGTGAGCGCAGTTTCGATGAGCAACTGCGCGCATTGGGTGACGCGAAGGATCTGCTCGCTGCGCAATTTGGCGAGATTGGCCAGAAATTGCTCGGCGAGGCGCAGCAGGCCTTTTTGCAGCGCGCAGATGAGCGGTTTCACCAGGCGGGTGAAAAAAATGAAGAACGGCTGAAGCAATTGCTGGCCCCGGTGGGGGAGCGGTTGAAAGCCTATGAGGATCAGGTCGGCCGGATCGAAAAGGACCGGACCGAAGCCTATGGTGCGTTGACCGGTCTGATTGATCAGATGCGCGCCGGGCAGGAAAGGGTGCAGAGCGAGGCAGCGCGCCTCGTCAATTCGCTGCGCAATGCGCCCAAGGCACGCGGCCGTTGGGGCGAACAACAGTTGAAAAATGTTCTGGAAAGCTGCGGGCTTGCCGAACATGTAGATTATGTGACCGAAGCCAGCGTCACAGTTGAGGATGGACGGTTGCGCCCCGATGCGATCATACGCATCCCCGGCGGGCGGAGCCTTGTCATTGATGCCAAGGTCTCGCTTAACGATTATCAGGACGGGTTTAATGCCGACGATGACGATGCCCGTCAGATCGCGATGACGCGCCATACCGCATCGATGAAGGCGCATATCGATGGCCTTTCGCGAAAGGCCTATTGGGACCAGTTCGACGATGCGCCGGACTATGTCATCATGTTCGTGCCGGGCGAGCATTTCCTGGCTGCCGCACTGGAACATGAACCGGCCCTATGGGACGTTGCCTTTGAAAAGCGGGTGCTGCTGGCGACGCCAACCAACCTTGTGGCGATTGCCCGCACGGTCGCCAGTGTCTGGCGGCAGGAAGGGCTGGCGCGCGAGGCGAAACAGATCGGCGCGTTGGGCAAGGAAATGTATGATCGTATCGCGGTGGCGGCGGGGCACCTGAAATCGGTGGGGTCGGGGCTTTCCTCTGCGGTGAACAATTACAACAAGTTCGTAGGCAGTTTCGAACGCAATGTGATGTCGACAGGGCGCAAATTTGCCGAGTTGAATATTGAGACCGGCAAACGTGACCTTGAGGATGTGCCCTTGGTAGAGGCGTTGCCCCGCTATGGAAGCGCTGGCGAAGCAGCGGTGGGCGAGGAGATGCCCCAGCTGCCGAACGAGGCAGCCAGCGCCTGATTAGCGCAGACGGAACTGGTTCAGAACTTCATAAGCCATTACCGCTGTCGCCACTGCGGCGTTCAAACTGTCCGCCTTGCCGTGCATCGGCATTTTCACCAGTAGGTCGCATTCGGCTTCATAGGTTTCGGGCAATCCTTGCGCCTCATTGCCGGTGAGGATGAAGCAGGGACGCTGATAATCGGGGGCTTGATAATCGACGTCTGTTTGCAGGCTCGTGCCGACAAGCTGTCCGGGCCCATTGCGTAGCCATGTGATGAATTCATCCCAGCGGCACTGCACGATTTTCTGCGTGAAAATCGCGCCCATGCTTGCCCGCACAGCCTCGACTGAAAAGGGATCGGTACAGTCGTCGATCAGGATCAGCCCACCTGCGCCCACGGCATCGCCTGTCCGCAGCATCGTGCCCAAATTCCCGGGATCGCGCATCGCCTGCGCAACCAGCCAGATGTCGGCACTTTTTCGGTCGAGCGTTTCGAGCGTGGTCGAAAATTCCTTATAGACCCCCAAGATTGTCTGGGGATTTTCTTTGCCCGAAAGCTTGCCCAATATGTCGGCCGAAGTTTCGATCACATCGCCGCCCGCAGCGAGCACTTCGCCTTCCAACGCGATTTCAAGTGCATGGGCATCACGCCCGGCTGCGCGGAATAGCATATCCGGCAGAAATCCTGCTACGCGCGCCTCGGTCAGGATGCGCAGCCCCTCAGCCAGAAAAAGGCCCTCGCGCCTGCGATGCTTTTTGTCACGCAGCGAACGTATCCGCTTGACCAGCGGATTGGAAAAGCCGGTAATTTCCTTACGCATCAGTCTTCGCCGAAACCATCGGTCACAAGGCCGGCCAGCTTTTCGAGCGCCATTTCCGCTTCTTCGCCTTCGACATGGATGGTGATGCTGCTGCCCTTGGCCGCACCGAGCATCATCAATCCCATGATCGAGGTGCCGGCGACAGATTGCCCGTCTTTTTCAACATCGACCTTAAGTCCATCAGGCAAGCGGCTGACAAAAGTGACAAATTTGGCGCTGGCTTCGCGTCTCCCACGCAGGCGAAACCTTCGTTCAGCCCGCAGCCCAAGCCTGTCG
>JAJTFR010000185.1 GCA_021298455.1 Sphingomonadales bacterium
ATACCCGCTCATACCAATCCACCGTCTCCTTCGCGTCCTTGCAACGATAGGCGACGTGGTGGATGCGATCTGTCTTGAATGGCACGGTCATTCTGCAACCTCCAATACGCCACGTTCGATCTGGTCGCGTTCAATGCTTTCGAAGAGCGCCTTGAAATTTCCTTCGCCAAAGCCTTCGTCGCCGCGGCGCTGGATAAACTCGAAAAACACCGGTCCTATTTGCGGCTGCGCAAAGATCTGCAAAAGGAGGCGCGGCATCCCACCTTCAGTGGTGCCATCAAGCAGTATGCCCCGCATTTTCAGTTGATCGACAGGTTCGCCATGACCGGGAAGCCGATCTTCCAGCATGGCATAATAGGTGTCGGGCGGTGGGGTCATGAAGGTGACACCCAGTTTCTGCAGATTGTTCCAGCAGGCAATAAGATCATCGCAGATCAGCGCGATATGCTGGATACCTTCGCCATTATAGGCGCGCAGATATTCCTCAATCTGACCACCACCTGCCTTGCCTTCCTCGTTCAGGGGGATGCGGATTTTGCCATCTGGCGCGGTCATTGCCTTTGACGTCAGGCCGGTATATTCGCCCTTAATGTCGAAATAGCGGATTTCGCGGAAGTTGAAGATCCGCTCATACCAAGCCGCCCAATGCCCCAGCCGGCCGCCATAGACATTGTGGGTCAGGTGATCGATCGACTTGAAACCGGCACCCACCGGAAAATGCTCAACGCCGGGCAGGAACACGAAATCAATATCATATATCGACAGCGCGTCGGGATTTTCGAGCGTGGCATATCGATCCACAAGATAGATGAACGCGCCGCCAATCCCTTTGATTGCGGGTATGCGCAATTCCATGACGCCGGTGCGGCTTTCGACAGGTTCGGCGCCGCGTTCAATTGCTTCCTTATAAGCCTTAGCGGCGTCCTTGACGCGGAACGCCATGCCGCAGGCCGAAGGGCCATGTTCGGCGGCGAAGTAAGCGGCGGGGCTGCGCGGTTCGTAATTGGCGATCAGGTTGATTTCACCCTGCCGCCAGAGGTGCACATCCTTTGACCGGTGCCGGGCAACACGGGTGAATCCCATGCTTTCAAAGACCGGTTCGAGAAGGCCTTTTTCAGATGCAGTAAATTCGACAAATTCGAAGCCATCAAGGCCGAGGGGATTATCGAAAAGATCGGGCATGGAAAATCATCCAGAAGAAGCAGAGCTATGTTCGCTTCCCCGATCGCCCAATTTGGTATCAATTGCAACTAGTTTATGCGCTGCCGGCTGGATCCGCACCGCGCTCCATCTCGTCCACCCGCGCACGCAATTTCGCCAGGATCGCGACAAGCTGCTCCGCCTCGCCCCGATCTAATATGCCCTCAATCCCGGCCTCCACCGAAAGCGCGAGGGGGACGATCTGCCCATAAAGTTCCTGCCCCACCGGCGTCAGCGCCAGATGGTGCGAGCGGCCATCGGTTTCATTGGGCGCACGCCCGATCAACCCGCGATCGACAAGCGCCTTGGACGCGCGATTGACCGTCACCTTGTCCATCTGTGTCGCGGCGACCAGTTCGCGCTGCGTTGCACTGGCGCGTTCACCCAGCACTGCCATCACCCGCCATTCGGGAATTTTCAGGCCGAAACGCCCACGATAGCTGCGCGCGATAAATTCGCTCACCGCATTCGACGTGGTCGACAATTGATAGGGCAGAAATTCGCCGAGGATGAGTTTGGAACGGGCCATGGTTTGACGCTAGTCAAAATTCCAGCTTAGGCCAAGCCAAAGGGTGCGCGGATTGGCCCGTTCAATGATGCCGCTGCCCGAAATCGCTGCCTCCACCCGCGCATCGAACAGATTTTCGCCGCGCAGTTGCAGGCGCACATCACGCCCCACATCGAAACCCAGATCGAAATCCATCGTCACCGCATCGGCCAGCACGCGTATATTGGCATCATCTTCAAACTGGCTGCCAATATAGCGCAAGGTCGTCGCAACCGAGACCGGATCGGCATCATAGGCCAAGGTCGCATGGCCGAAATGCTGTGGCACCTGTGCCGGGCGCAAACCGTTTAGCGGGGCCGAAGCGCCAGTCCCACGCACTTCGGCATCAACATAGGCATAGCCCAACCTTGCATTCATCCCGGCGCCCAGATCGAAACGCACGTCTGCCTCTATCCCCTTGGATAGGATAGCGTCGAGATTGCGTCGCTGCCGATAGGTGCCGCCCGCAGCAACAAAACCTACGCCTGCAAAATTGCCGGGCCCCTGCCCCAGCGTGACATTGGCAATCGCATCGGAAAGCCGGTTGCGGAAAATCGTGATCCCAAGGTCAAGACCGCCGGTTTCAAATTCGATTCCGGCATCAACGCCTTCGACGCTTTCCGGTCGCAGCAATTCATTGGCCGCAGTGGCATCGGCACCCACGCGGAACGGCCGGTAAAGTTCATTCAGCGTCGGCAATCGCCATGCGCGATATGCGGCCCCGCGCAACGTGAAAATGTCATCAATATTCCAACCAAAACCGGCACGCCCGGTCCATTCGGTACCGCTGCGATCGGCGAAGCGATCATCCGAACGCACCGTGCCGCCGATATTCACCTCTCGCCGGAAACCATCCTGGATGGCCCAGCTATCCAGCCGCCCCCCCGCCGTCAGCGTCAGTTCATAGATCGGCTGGTAGCTCAACTCCGCAAAGCCGCCATAAATGTCGGTCTGCCCACTGTCACCAACCGGCGGGCGGATCTCAAAACGTGTACCAAGACCGGTAGATGGCGTCGCAAACTGGTCGAGCGTGGGGGTCACGCTATTGCGATCTGCGGCGACCGAGCCAAATTCCGACGCAAATTCACGCAACTGGAGATAGCCGGTCGCCGCCCATTGCCAATCACTGTCGCGTTCAACAAGCCGCACACTGGCATCCACCCCGCCATTGCTGTTGTCGCTGAAATCGACACCGCGATCACGCCTATCGGTGAAGGCACGCAGATTGGCCTGCAAGTTGGTCGATGCGGAAATTGGAGCAACAGCCCGCAGCGCAACGCCCGCCTGTTCATAAGCGGCACGCCGGTCGGCGCTTCCGCGCTGTCCAGCCAGGATCGGGATGAAGCCGTCGCCGCGCATATAGCTGCCGCCGAAGGAGAAGGAGCCAGCGCCGATCCGGGTCGCCAATCTCGCCTTGGCGTCAATTGCGTTGCGGCTGCCATAGGCAAGGCCAAGACTAGCTTCTTCGCGGTTCTGCGCGCTATCAAACTCTACCACGCCGGACACGGCGCCCGGCCCTGCCGCCACCTGTCCGCCGCCCTTGCGCACGCGGATGCTGGCAAGGTTGAGCGCATCATAACCGGGCCAACTGACCCAGCCGCCAAAGGGATCGGCCTGCGGCACATCGTCAAGGAACAACAGGGCGCGCGAAGAGGCGTTTCCGCCAAGACCGCGCATTGTGATGCCCTGACTGGTCGGGTTGGCCGTGCGCGCATCGGAACGGCGGAATTGTTGCAATCCCGGAACATTGAGCAGGCTGGCCTCTATCCGGCCAGAATCGACATTGACCGTGGCTATCGTCTCGGTCCGTTCGGATACCGAACCATCAAGATTGCCGATCACGTTAATCCGGCAATGCAGCCAGATTTCATCTTCTGGATGCGACGGGCATTCCACCTCTTCGGCCTTGTTGGCCTGGGCATAAGCCGGCGTCGCTGCTGCCAGCAATGGCAGGATTGCAAGATGAGAACGCATTTTCATGCCGGCTTCACCGCATCCGGTGCGGCCTTGGCAAAGGCCGGGAGCGCCTGCAACGCCGCATCGATGCGCACCAGCTTGGGAAATGCGTCCAGCGGCGTATCAAATCGGCGGGCATTGGCCATTTGCGGGACAAGGCAGACATCGGCCAGGTTCGGCAAATCGCCCCCGAAAAGCCCCTGCTCTGGGGCCATCGCCTCCAGCGCGGCAAAGCCTTCGACGATCCAGTGGCGATACCATTTGGCGACCGCTGCATCGTCTGCACCAAATTCGCTTTTCAGATATCCCAATATGCGCAGATTGTTCACGGGGTGAATGTCCGCCGCAATGACCAGCGCCTGCGCCAGCGTTTTCGCGCGCTTCGCAGGATCCGAGGAAACCATCGGCGGATCGGGATAGTTGGCATCCAGATAATCTATAATCGCAAGACTCTGCGTCAAATCATGGCCATCAATGCTGAGCATGGGCACAAAGCCTTGCGGATTGCGTGCGACATAATCGGCCGCCTTGTGCGAAGCGGCGAGTAGGTCGGTCGGGACCGCCTGATAATCCACGCCTTTCAAGTTAAGGGCAATGCGGACACGGTAGCTGGCGGAAGAACGCCAATAATCGAACAGGAGCGTCTCGGTCATGCGATGCGGCCTAGCATGGCTTCTGCAACTGGCAAGTGGCTTGCGGCAAAAGCACTGCTTCCCGCAATCGATGCGTTAAAATTCGTCCCAAGGAGACACTGATCCCATGCGTAAATACATGCTTTCGGCGCTATTCTTGGCGGCTGTTTCAACGGCGGCGCAAGCAGGCGCACCAATTACCGGTCGATGGATTACGCAAACCAAGGATGGCGTGGTTGAAGTTTATGCCTGCGGCGAATCCATTTGCGGCAAGCTCGCCAAATTTCTGACCCCGCCACCGGGCGGCAATGCGCAGAAAGATGTCAATAATTCCAATCCCGCGCTGCGCAGTCGCCCGTTGCTGGGCATCAACCTGCTGTCGGGTTTCAAATCGGATGGAAAGGAATGGAAGGGCCAGATTTACGACCCCCGTTCTGGCAGAACCTACCGTTCGGTCGTGTATAAAGGCAAATCAGGCAATCTGGTCGTCAAGGGTTGTGTTGGCCCTATCTGTCAGGCGCAAACCTGGACGCCTGAACCCTGATCTGAACGGGCCCTCCCCTCCTTTGGGAGGAGCCACTCAGTTGCGCAGCTTCCACCCGGAGCGCAGCAGCGCATAACAGGCGATGCCAAGCACTATATTGATCCCGAGCAGCAAAAACGCGCCGAACAGGATCGGGCTGTCGGCACTGTCGATAAAGCCATAGCGGAAGCCCGAAATGGCGTAGAAGAAGGGATTGGCGTGGCTGATCGCCTGAAAGGTCGGCGACAATTTATCGACCGAGTAAAAGGTGCCCGACAGCAAGGCGGCGGGCGCGACAACGAAATTGGTGATCGCTGCCGCATGATCGAATTTTTCCGCCCAGATTGATGTCAACCGCCGCACCCACCATTGCGACCAGCAATTCCAGGTTGGACAAGGGTGGCATCAGATAATCGACGATCGTCCCCTGGATCTTGCCGACCAGCAGCGAAAAGCTGCTATTGGCAAAGCTGTTCTGCATCATCCCCATGATGATCAGGCCGGGTGCAATGAAATCGGCAAAGGGCACGCCCAGCACTGACGGTTTGATGCCCCCCAGCGCGATGGTGAAGATGATGAGATACAGCAAAGTGGTGATTGCAGGCGCCCAGACGGTCTGCGTCTGTACCTTCATGAAGCGGCGCACTTCCTTTAGATAGAGCGTCTTCAAGCCGACCCAATTGACGTTGCGGATCAAGCGCTCACCTTGAATAGGAAGCGCATCATCACCAGATTCGGCAGGGCGGGTGGAATTATTCTGGATAGTCATCATATTTTGGACTATCGGCTTGCCCCTTGCGCGGCAAGGCGCTTTTATCATCTGCACCCCTTTAGCGCCGCTAAAATGAAAGTTGGAGTTTTCGATGTCCTGGACCGACGAACGGATCGACCGCCTTAAATCCATGTGGGAAAAGGGCCTGACTGCCAGCCAGATTGCCGATGAACTTGGCGGAGTGAGCCGCAACGCGGTGATCGGCAAGGCGCACCGCCTTGGTCTGAAATCGCGCCCGTCGCCCGTGAAGGCGAATGAGACAGACGCGAAACCTGCACCTGCCGCAGCCAAGGCAAAACCGAAAACTGCCGAAAAGGTCGCTCCGCGCGCTGCCGCGCCTGCGCAACCGGAGCGTGCACCGGCAGCCGCTGCGCCGGCCGCACCTGTCGCCCCGCGTCCGCAATCGGACATGCCGAAAATCGTTTCGATCGGCCCCGGCGGCTTCATGCGTCAGGGCCCCGGCGACCAGCAGGCTCCCATCCCGCCTGCCCCGCCGCGCCGTCTGGTGCCGGCCAAGCCGAGCCCGGAAATCGCCGACAAGACCAGCCTGCTCGATCTTTCGGACAAGGTATGCCGTTGGCCGATGGGCCATCCGGGCGAGCCCGACTTTCATTTCTGCGGCGTCGCGGTCAATCCCGGCTTTCCTTATTGCGTCGAGCATTGCGGCCGTGCCTATCAGGCGCAATTGCCGCGCGGCGTGCGCCGGCCTCCGCCGCCCATGCCCTTCGGCACCCCGCGCGTCCGCTAAACCCGCACGGCACTGGCAACGACAAAGCCAGTGTTTTCCACAAGCCATTTCGCCGCTCTCTTGCGCCGCTGACTCCGCAGCGCCTATAGCGGCGACATGAGTGATGACCTGTTCGGCGGCGCAGTGCCTGCCGGTTCTGAACCAAGCGGCTATGATGCCTCGGCAATTGAGGTTCTGGAGGGGCTTGAGCCTGTCCGGCGGCGGCCCGGCATGTATATCGGCGGCACCGATGAACGGGCGCTGCACCATCTTGCTGCCGAGGTTCTCGACAACTCGATGGATGAAGCGGTCGCAGGCCATGCCACGCGCATCGAAATCACGCTGGGGACCGGCAACAGGCTGACGATCACCGATAATGGCCGCGGCATCCCGGTTGATCCGCACCCCAAATTTCCCGGCAAATCCGCGCTCGAAGTGATCATGACCACGCTCCATTCGGGCGGCAAGTTTGAAGGCAAGGCCTATGCCACCTCCGGCGGTCTGCACGGCGTCGGCGTTTCGGTGGTCAACGCCCTCTCAACCGACACGGTGGTCGAGGTCGCCCGCAACAAGCAGCTGTACCGCCAATGCTTCGCGCGCGGCGCGGCGCTGGGCGGGCTGGAGGAAATGGGCCCCACCCCCAACCGGCGCGGCACAAGCATCGCCTTCACCCCCGATCCCGAAATCTTTGGCGAGGACGCCAAGTTCAAGCCGGCGCGGCTGTTTAAGCTGGCGCGATCAAAGGCCTATCTTTTTGCCGGTGTCGAAATCCGCTGGAAATGCGACCCATCGCTCGCCAGCGAAGATGTGCCGCAAGAGGCGGTCTTCCAGTTCCCCGGCGGGCTCGCCGACCATCTGAAAGAGCAATTGGGCAGTCGCAATTGCGTCACCACCGATTTCTTCCACGGCAATCAAACATTCCCCGACGAGCAAGGTCGCGTCGAATGGGCCGTCGCATGGCCGCTTTATTCGGACGGCAGCTATAGCTGGTATTGCAACACCATCCCCACCCCCGATGGCGGCACGCATGAAGCCGGCGTCCGCGCCGCGCTGACCAAGGGGCTGCGTGCCTTTGGCGAGCTGGTGGGCAACAAAAAAGCGGCGCAGATCACCGCCGACGATATCTTCAACGAAGCCGAACTGATGTTGTCGGTATTCATCCGCAACCCGCAATTTCAGAGCCAGACCAAGGACCGGCTAACGTCGCCCGAAGCAGCGCGGCTG
>JAJTFR010000038.1 GCA_021298455.1 Sphingomonadales bacterium
CATCAGGTCGACCAGCCATTTAGGCGGTTTAGCCGTCGGCGTTCCCATGATGATGCCCAGACCTGCAGCATGCAGAACCTCCACCGCATGGTCGAGCCAGGCCCAGTCGTAACGCCCGAGGCTAGGTTCGATCCGGCTCCAGGCGAATTCGCCGATCCGTACCCGAGTTAGCCCGATATCAGCCATGCGCCGCGCATCATCGGCCCACCAGTCTTCGGGCCAATGTTCGGGATAATAGCAAACCCCCAGCCGCATTGATGCGCTCCTCTTGTCCTGCCGATAATCTCCGGCTTGTACCATTCGGGGCAATGCGCCAAACCAAGCTTAAAGGGGAGAGGGAAAATGGAAACAGGCCTGCCGACCGGCAGCATGCTGCAGATCCTAATATTTGTGACGCTGACTGTGCTGGTCGGCGTTGCGACATGGTGGAAAGTCAAATCGACCAAAAAGGAGCACGACGGTAGCGGCAAGGATGTATTCCTTGCAGGCGGCGGGCTGAGCTGGCTTTTCGTTGCCGGATCGATCACGCTGACCAACCTTTCGACGGACCAGTTGGTCGGCATGAACGGCAACCAGATGCTGCTCCTCGCCTGGTGGGAACTGGCAGGCTTTGTTGGGCTGATGATCCTCGCCTTCGTTTTCGTCCCCGTTTATTATCGCAACAACTGCACCACGGTGACAGAACTGCTCGAGCGGCGCTATAACGGCCGCAGTATCCGAACATTGATTTCGGCGATCTTCCTGACCGGCAATGTGCTGATCTATCTGCCCGCTGCGCTTTATTCGGGCAGCCTGTTCATGCAATCGCTGTTCGGAATAAACATACCGCTAATCGCCTTTGCCGCCGGGCTTGCGATCATAAGCGCCGCCTATACGATCTTTGGCGGGCTGAAGGCAGTAGCTGTGATGGACACTTATTCAGGCTTTGGCGTCTTGGGCCTTGCGCTGCTGATCGTGTTCCTTGCGCTGGCAGCGGTTGATTTCGATATTGTCAGCGGCGTTCCGATGGAACGGCTGACAATGATTGGCGGGCCGGACAGCCCGATCCCCTGGACCACGTTGTTTACCGGCATGTTGTTCATCCAGATATTCTACTGGTCAACAAACCAGAATATCACCCAGAAAGCCATGGCAGCGCCTACGGTGCGCGAGGCTCAAAAAGGCGTGCTTGTGGCGGCTGCCATCCGCGTTCTGATCATCCCGCCCATTGTCGTGATCCCCGGCGTCGTTGCCTATAAACTGTTCGGCGATATTGGCGATGCCGCTTATGGCAGGCTGGTTGGGGAAGTGCTGCCGGGATGGCTCGTAGGGGCCTTTGCCGCTATGGTGGCCGCTGCGGTGATCACCACGTTCAGCGCCGTGCTAAATTCCACCGTCGCGCTCTATTCGGTCGATTTCCACGACCAGTTCATTGGCAAGGTCAAGGATCACTGGAAACTGGGCGCTGGCGTTTCGACCGTGGTGACGATCGCTGCAGTGGCGCTGGTCCCCGTCTACGAGAACCCGCAAATGATCGTCGATCTTCCCGGAGAGCAAAGCATCATCAATCTGTTGCAGCAATTGAACGGGCTGGCGTCGATGCCAATCCTTTCCGCTTTCATCGCCGGATTGCTGTATCGCAATGTCGGCGCCAGTGCTGCAATCGTGGGCGTGCTTTGGGGCGTCTTATTCTACGGCCTATATACCTTCTGGTGGAACCCTGAAGGGATCATCACGCTGCACTATATCCATTTCATGGTGATCGTACTGCTGACATCGGTGCTCGTCGCGCTGGGCTATAACCGGCTCGTGCTCGGCAACCGCGCGCAATGGATCGGCCTTGCTGAAATTCGCGGCCGGGCATAGTCGGTAGCGGATGACAGACAGCCCTCAGACCGGATCGCACCGCCGTTTCAATCCGCTGACCGGGCGATGGGTGCTGGTATCGCCGCAGCGCAGCCTGCGCCCATGGCTTGGACAGGTCGATGAACCCGATAACCGGGAAAGCCTGTCGCACGATCCGTCCTGCTATCTTTGCCCGGGGAATGCCCGCGCCAACGGCGCGGTCAATCCCGACTATGATGGCGTGTGGCTGTTCGACAATGATTTCCCGGCATTGATGGACGATAGCGGCGAAGCCAGTGGCAGCGACCCACTCTTCCGCAGCGAAGCCGTTTCGGGCACTTGCCGCGTCCTCTGCTTCTCGCCCGATCATTCCAAAACGCTACCCGAATTGCCGCTGGCGCAATTGCGCGCGGTGGTCGATTGCTGGGCAGAGCAGAGCGCCGAACTGGGCACGCGCTATCGCTGGGTGCAATTGTTCGAAAACAAGGGTGCGATGATGGGCTGTTCCAACCCGCATCCACATGGACAGATCTGGGCAAGCAGCCATATACCCGACGAACCCGCTCAGGAAGACGCCATGCAGCGCGCCTATCTTGACGAACAGGGACGACCGATGCTTCTCGACCTTGCCGAACGTGAAGCCGGCGGACCAAGGGTTGTGGCGCAGAATGAAGCTTGGTTGGCGATCGTCCCCTGGTGGGCGACCTGGCCGTTCGAGACATTACTGATGCCGCGATTTGCCGTGCAGCGGATCGACCAGCTCGATGATAGTGCACGTGACTTGTTGGCTGCGATCCTTTCCGAGCTTACCGCGCGTTACGACAATCTGTTCCGCTGTTCCTTCCCATATTCGATGGGCTGGCATGGCGCGCCTTATGGCAACTGCAATATCGCGCACTGGCAACTGCACGCGCATTTCTATCCACCGCTGCTGCGCTCTGCAAATGTGCGCAAATTCATGGTCGGTTATGAAATGCTGGCAGAGGCGCAGCGCGATCTGACCGCGGAACAGGCGGCTGAACGATTGCGCGAACTGTCGCCGAAGCACTACCGCTCATGAGCATCGATCCAATCCTTGTCGAGCGCGTCCGTCAGGGCTTTAGAGCGCAATTCGGCCGTGAGCCCGATATCATTGTCCATGCACCCGGACGGGTCAATCTGATCGGGGAACATACCGACTATAATGACGGATTCGTGCTTCCTTGCGCGATTCCGTTCGGCACCACGGTCGCGCTCGCCCGCCGTGCCGACAGCAAGGTCGAAGCCGTTGCGCTCGATCTGGACGCCGCGACCGACCGTTTCGATCTAGCGATAGCGCCCGGCCGGCTGGCTGAAGGTCATTGGGCCAACCATCTGCGCGGGGTTACTACTGCACTACCGCATTTCGGGTTTGCGACAACGGGGGCTGATATCGCGATTGCGGGCAATGTGCCGCAGGGTGCGGGGCTATCCTCCTCGGCGTCGCTCGGCATCGCCCTCGGGTTGGGCTTGTCGACGCTGGCAGGTGCCTATGAAGCCGATCGCGTGGCGCTTGCTCGCGCGGCCCAATGGTCCGAACATCATTATGTCGGCTGTGCTTGCGGGATTATGGACCAGCTTGCCTCAGCCTGTTCGAGCGATGGCAAGGCGCTGCTAATCGATTGCCGGAGCAATGCTGGCGAAGACGTTGCCGTCCCTGCAAATGCCGCTATCGTGATTGTCCATTCAGGCGTCACGCGCGGCCTTGTCGATAGCGCCTATAATGAACGGCGTGCGCAATGCGAGGCGGCAGCGCGCCATTATGGCGTTGGCGCTCTTCGCGATCTCGATACCATCGCGCTCGAAACGGGGCGCACCGGCCTAGATGACACCAGCTTTCGGCGAGCGCGTCATGTGGTTAGCGAAAATGCCCGCGCCATCGCCGCAGCGGATGCCCTTCGCACAGGCAATCTTTGCCAGTTGGGTGATCTGATGCGTGCCTCGCATGCTTCGTTGCGCGATGATTTCGAAGTCACCGTGCCGCAGGTCGATGCCTTAGCCGATACAATGAATGCAGCAATCGGTTCT
This sequence comes from Sphingomonadales bacterium, assembly GCA_021298455.1. Lineage (GTDB taxonomy): Bacteria > Pseudomonadota > Alphaproteobacteria > Sphingomonadales > Sphingomonadaceae > Sphingorhabdus_B > Sphingorhabdus_B rara. The sequence goes on from JAJTFR010000038.1 coordinate 3,871, forward strand.
GCGGGCGGCGCGCGGATGACGGGCGGCGGCTTTGGTGGATGTCTGGTTGCAGTGCTGCCCGCAGAAGGCGTCAATGCGTTATGCGCGGCGATCCGCGAACATTGGGACACTGCCGGTATCGAGCACCAGTTGCTGCTCGCCGTCCGACCGTCGGCCGGAGCTGCCTTGCTTTAACCGCATTGCGCGCGGTGCAGCAGTTTCTGATCCGCCAGCACCAGCGCCATCATCGCCTCCACCACCGGTGTTCCGCGAATGCCCACACAGGGATCGTGCCGGCCCTTAGTAACAATTTCTGCCGCTTCGCCTGCGCGCGTGATGGTTTCGACTGGCGTCAGGATCGAACTGTTCGGCTTGAACGCCACACGGCAAACGACCGGCTGGCCGGTAGAAATCCCGCCGGATATCCCGCCGGCATTGTTGGCAAGAAATTCGGGAGCATTGGTTCCAGGCCGCATTGGATCGGCATTTTCCTCACCGCGCAACCGCGCTGCCTCAAAACCGGCACCGATTTCGACCGCTTTCACGGCATTGATGCTCATCATTGCAGCGGCCAGTTCACTGTCGAGCTTGGCATATAGTGGCGCGCCCCAGCCTGCGGGAACACCGGTCGCCACACATTCGACCACCGCGCCGAGTGAAGAGCCGGCGAGCCGCGCTTCGTCGACCAATTTTGCCCAACGCCCTGCGGCCGCTTCATCGGGGCACCAGAAAGGGTTTTGGCCGATCTGCGCCTTTTCAAAATTCGCCCGGTCGATCGCGTCGCCGCCAATTTCGACCACATAGGCTAAAATCTCAACCTCGGGGATTGCACAACGAGCAACTGCACCAGCGGCAACGCGTGCGGCAGTCTCGCGCGCCGAACTGCGCCCGCCACCGCGATAGTCGCGAAAGCCATATTTGGCATCATAGCTATAATCGGCATGGCCAGGGCGATAAGCCTTGGCGACTTCCGAATAATCTTTCGATCGCTGGTCGACATTTTCTATCATCAGCGAAATCGGTGTGCCGGTAGTGCGCCCTTCAAACACACCCGAAAGGATGCGCACGGCATCGGGTTCCTGCCGCTGCGTTGTAAACTTGCTCGTACCAGGGCGGCGTGAATCAAGGAAAGGCTGGATGTCAGCCTCTGACAGCGCGATACCCGGAGGGCAACCATCGACCACAGCGCCCAGCGCAGGCCCATGGCTTTCGCCCCAAGTGGTAAAACGGAAAACGCGGCCGAATGTGTTAAAGCTCATGGCAATGCCTTTCCCGAAAAGCCGGCGATGGTCAATCGCCGCCGTCAGTGGGCGAGGTGACGCGGACCTTGCGATACCGCACTTGTTCCTTGCCAATCCAGGTGCGGATCGCGCGATAAGCGATCACGGCAGCAGAGACTGCGAGCACACGTGCCGCATGGGGATGGCCATACTCACTGCCGATCCGGCCTGCCCAGACAAAGGCAGCGATGATCCCGCCAAAGCCCGCCATCGACACAAAAGCGTCGAGAATCGGCGGTAGTCCCTCCCAATAATGGCGCGCGTGCCAATAAGCATGGAGGCCAACCAGCAAGGTGCAGCCGGCTAAAAGCAGAACCAGTTCGTTGCTATGCCCCGCCAGCATAGGTCAGGCCAGTCCGATATCCGGAGCATCCTCCTGCTTCATGCCGACGGTGTGGTAACCGGCGTCGACATGATGCGTTTCGCCGGTGACGCCGCGCGACAGGTCTGACAGGAAATAGAGCGCCGATGCGCCGACATCGTCAATGGTGACATTGCGGCGCAACGGCGAATTCAGTTCATTCCATTTCAGGATATAGCGGAAATCACCGATCCCCGATGCGGCGAGCGTCTTAATCGGCCCTGCCGAAATCGCATTTACGCGAATACCCTGCGGACCGACATCGTTTGCCAGATATTTGACGCTGGTTTCCAACGCCGATTTGGCAACGCCCATGACATTGTAATGCGGGACAACCTTTTCCGCGCCATAATAGCTGAGCGTCAGCATCGAGCCGCCGCCGGTTCCGGTTTCGGGATCAAAGGGTACCATCATTGCAGCTGCGCGCTTGGCAACGGCTGTAAAGCTGAACACGCTGATGTTCATCGTCATCAGGAAATCATCTAGGCCGACGTCGAAATATTTGCCGCGCAACGCCTCCTTGTTGGTGTAGCCGATCGCATGGACGACGAAATCGATCGTCGGCCATCGAGCAGCAAGGGTCGCAAAAGCCTTGTCGAGCTCCGCCTCGGTCGAAACGTCGCAATCGATCAGGAAATCACAACCAAGCTGCTCAGCCAGCGGCCTTACCCGCTTTTCCATCACTTCGCCCTGATAGCTGATCGCGAGTTCGGCGCCTTCGGCGTGCAATTTTTTCGCGATTCCCCAGGCCAGTGATTTATCGTTCGCCAAGCCCATGATCAGGCCCCGTTTCCCTGCCATCAATCCCGACATATTCGTAATTACCCTTGTTGTTTCCCCGTCATTAAATGCCCCTTTAGGCCATTTTTGGTGGCATTTGCCAGCGCCGCGTTCAACTGAGCGCCCGTCACCATGCCGAGCCCGATCAGGTAAAAGAAAATCAGCGCGATCATTACCCCTGCAAGGCTACCATAGGTCAGGTCGTAATCAGTCATCGAGGTAAGGAAGAGCGGCAGGAGCATGGTGCATCCCAGCCACCACAGGCTAACCAGCACCGCGCCCGGCCATTTGGGATAAATCGACCCGCGATATTTGCGCGGAGTGAGGCCGCGGTAGATGGTGTAGATAGCAAGAAAAAGCGCCGCAAAGGGAATGATCCTTCCCCATGCAAAATAGCCCGATGCCTGCTGCGCCATCGGAATGAAGCGATAGACAAGTTCCTCGATCGCAACGACGAGGACTTGTGCCGAAAACGAAATCATTGCGACAACCACCGCAGCGACAATCATTATCAGACTACCAAGCCGATAGTGCCAGAACTGGCGTTCGGGCTGGGCCCCATATGCGCGGTGGAGCACGTCGCGGATCGTTTCGATAAGACTAGATGTCGTCCACAGGCTGACAAGCGCACTTAGCCATAACAGCGGCCCAGAACGGGCAGTCATCGCAGCATGGACTGGGCCCGACAGTGCCTCTGCCGCACTGGGCGGAACGGTGCGGAAAAAAGCGTCGATGAGGGCAAGGCCGGATGCCGTCTGACCGAAACTGCCGGCAATCGCGGCTGCGACGATGCAAAAGGCAAAAAGCGTGACCAGCGACAGATAGGCAAAATTGCCGGCATGGATGAAGCCTTCGTTATAGACACCCACTGCAACGCGGCGAACGACTTCGCCTGCGCGATGGTAAACATCCAGCCTGTGAAACCATTCATCCTCGCTTGTCGGGTGCGGGTGCGGGTCGTGCGCACGCGCCTCAGGCGACAGGGGGCTGTGATCAGACACCCAGATCGGACCGGATCGCAGGCTCATCGGGCAGTTCTGCCGCCAACTTCGCAAGCAGCCCGGGATCGCTGGGCAAACGGATCTGCAGTGTTACCATCTGGTCGCCGCGCTGACCGTCCTTGCGGTGGAAACCGCGCCCCTTAATCCGCATCGTCGTGCCCGATTGCGCGCCTGCTGGTACGGTGAGCATCACTGCCCCATCCAGCGTCGGGACCTTCACCTTGGCGCCACTGATCGCTTCCTTGAGGCTGACCGGCAGGTCGAGGCGCACATTATCACCATCACGTTCAAAAAAAGGATGCTTGCCAATCTTGAGCGTCACCATTGCATCGCCATTGCCGCCCGGGCCGGGCTGACCTTTACCTGGAATGCGGATCTGCTGGCCGGCAACCATACCTGGCGGCAGCTTGAATTCCACCGTCTTTCCGTCGCGCAATGTGATCCGCTGAGGCTCCTGCTTTGCCGCGTCGGTGAAGCTCACCAGATGTTCATAGGCAATATTTGCGCCCTTGGGCGGAGGCCCCGGCTGCGGCCCACGCCCAGGCCCGCCAGGTCGGGCGCCAGCACCCCCGCCGAACAGGCCGTCAAAAATATCGCCAAGGTCTATGCCCCCGTCGAATTCGAAACCGCCTTGCCCCGGCCGAGCGCCACCTGCGCCAAAGGGGCTGCCACCGCCGAAACCTCCGCCGAAGGGGGAACGGGGCTGCCCGTTTTCGTCGATCTCACCGCGATCATATTGTCCGCGCTTCTGCGCATCGGACAGCACATCATAAGCTTGGGTCACTTCGGCAAAGCGCTCAGCTGCCCGGGGATTATCCTGGTTCCGGTCGGGATGCAGTTCCTTGGCAAGCTTTCGGTAAGCGCTCTTGATCGCCTTGTCGTCCGCTTGTCTGGAAACGCCCAAAATGGAATATGGATCGGCCATTGCTACCCTGTATTGTCCTTGCCTGTATTAGATTGGCATTACAGCCGGCTTAGTCAACTCGGCAACTCCGCATTTTCAGGCGGATTTTTTACAGTCAGTCGCAGCAGAAGATAGAGGGCAAGGCCCAGCGGCCCGGCCATCAACACAAAAAACAGGATAGGAACCTGCACAAACCGTCCGAAAGCATAGCGGTCGGCATTCCGCGCAACCCAGAGACCGACGAACAGATCAAAGGCAAGATAGTGCATCCAGCCGATTGTTGTCCCGCCTTTACTGTCGAACAGCGCCATGACCCCTGCTAGCGTAGTGAAATCGGCAGGAGCATTTTCCGGGCCGACCGGATCAACCGCACCGCTCATGATCAATGGCAACAGCACGGCATAGACAAAAGCGAGCGGCGCAATGCCGCCAAACAGAATGATGCGCCCGGTCAATTCGCTGCGCGGAGCGAATGCGAGCAGCAGCCAGAAAGGCAAAGCCCAAAGATTGGCGAATGAAAAAACGGTTTCCCACGGCATGAAATTGTCCTTCCCTCTTTTCCCTGCTTCACGTCTAGCCTATCGCGGACAGATGGAAAGTCGAGATCCCTACGCCATTTTCGACGCTTGGTATGCCGAAGCGCGCGCCAGCGAAATCAATGACAGCAATGCGATGGCACTTGCCACCGCAAACGCCGAAGGCCTTCCGTCGGTTCGGATGGTGCTGCTGAAAGGGCATGGCCCAAATGCCGATGGTATTCCGGGTGGAGGATTCATTTTCTACACCAATCTCGAAAGCCGCAAGGGGGGCGAACTTGCTGCCAACCCTCATGTAGCTCTGCTTTTCCACTGGAAATCGCTGCGTCGCCAAATTCGCATCGAAGGCCCTGTCCAGCGGGTGACTGATACCACCGCCGATGCCTATTTTGCCAGCCGCGCGCGTGAATCGCAGCTTGGGGCATGGGCGTCTGAGCAATCACGCCCGCTCGACAGCCGCGCTGCATTCGAGGTGCGTTTTGCAGAGGCGAAGGCACGTTTTGAAGGACAGGATGTTCCCCGCCCGCCGCACTGGTCGGGCCATATCGTTCGGCCACAGCGGATCGAATTCTGGCAAGATCGTGAATTTCGCTTGCATGAACGTTGGGTTTTTGAACGCGACGGCGACGGCTGGCGCACACAGATGCTCTATCCCTGAACATGTCACAGGCTGAAACTCACGGGCACCACCATGGATCGCTGACAACAAAGGCTGCGATTGCAAGCGTTGCAACCGCGCTTTTTCTGACCTTGCTGAAAAGCTGGGCGACGATTGAAACTGGATCGGTCGCGCTACTCGGATCTCTGGCAGATACCGGTTTCGATCTGCTCGCTTCGTTACTGACGCTGTTCAGCGTGCGCTATGCGGCGCAGCCGGCTGACGACGAACACCGCTTCGGTCATGGCAAGGCAGAGGCGCTTTCGGCGCTCGTGCAGGTGACGCTGGTCAGCATTTCTGCCCTGTTTATCGGCTGGCGCGCGATCGACCGGCTCGGTGCGGCGGCCAAGCCCGATCATCCGGAGCTTGGCATTGGGGTATCGCTGGTCGCGATTGCCGCAACATTGGCACTTCTTGCCTATCAGCGCCACGTGATCCGCCGTACACAGTCGGTGGCTATTCATGGCGATCATCTTCATTATCAAGGCGACCTGTTGCTGAACGTCGCGGTCATAGCCGCAATTGGCCTCGAAGCGTTTCTGGGGTTGCGCGGTGCAGATCCGTTGTTCGGACTGGCTATTGCGGGATGGCTGCTATGGGGTGCTTGGCGGGCGGCGCAGACAGCCATCGACCAACTGCTCGACCGCGAATGGCCGCTCGAAAAGCGCCAGCATTTTCTGGAAGTGGCGATGCGCCATCCGGAACTTAAAGGCATTCACGACATGCGCACCCGATCGTCGGGGGTGCATGATTTCTGCCAGTTTCATGTCTGGGTCGATCCGCAGATGACTGTATTAAAGGCGCACCAGGTGATGGACGAGATCGAGGCCGAGCTGATGCGCGAATTTCCCGGCGTCGAAGTGCTGATCCACCCCGATCCGCTCGGCCACAAGGATGAGATCGGTTATGTGCCCAGCGAAACAGTTGAACATCGCGAGAGCGGGGCATGACGGACATGCGGCAGAGTAAATTCAAACAGGTCGATGTTTTCACTGCGCTGCCTTTCAAGGGTAATCCTGTTGCCGTAATTCTTCACGGGGCCGGATTGTCAACCGAGGCGATGCAGGCGATCGCAAATTGGACCAACCTTTCGGAAACGACTTTCGTCACCAGCCCTACTGATCCCGCCGCCGACTATGCGGTACGCATCTTCACGCCGCGAAGTGAACTGCCTTTTGCCGGACACCCGACGCTGGGCACCGCCCATGCCGTGATCGAAGCAGGGATAGCCGCGCCGCGTAACGGCCGTATCGTGCAGCAATGCGCGGTGGGACTGGTTGAGATCGACCAGTCGGCTTCAGGACTGTCCTTTCGCCTGCCCCGCTATGCTGCCAGCGACGCACCAGAACCGGGCGTTCTTGAAGCCGCCATTGGCGCAGGGCTGGTTTATGGCATACCCCAAATCGTCGATGTCGGCCCGCGCTGGGTGATTGCCGAAATCGCCAGCGTGGCTCAGGTCGAAGGCATGTCGCCCGATCTGGCAGCGCTAGCCAATTATGACCGCCGGCATGGCACGACAGGGCTGACCGTCTATGCGGGCAAGGCCGAGGGTGACATCATCGTGCGCAGTTTTGCTCCTGCAGACGGGATCGCCGAGGATCCGGTATGCGGCAGCGGCAATGGCGCAGTTGCGGCCTATCGGCTGATTGCTGGCCAACTGTCGGGGCAAAGCAACTATGCCGCCAGCCAAGGCCGCCAGATGGGCCGTGACGGTTATGTCCGCGTGCGGATAGACGGCGAGGCAATCCACATAGGCGGTGATTGTGTAACCGTGGTCGACGGCATCATACAGGTGCCAGACTGAGGACGGGACTTCACTATTTCGATTTGCGCAAGTGCATCGCACTGTTAAGCGCGTTTAACCGCTGCGCGTTTGGCTAGGCGGCATTCAATGCGGGGCCAACCCGCGCGAGAGGAGAATCCATGCTGAAAACCGCCGCTGCCGCGCTCATTCTGATGTCGAGCGCCGCGATTGCCCAAGAACAACCCGCTCCGCCGGCGCCGCAACAGGAACGCCCGACGCCCGAGCAAATCTTCGCCTTTCTCGACGGCGACAAGGACGGCTTTATCAGCCGGGAGGAGGCGCGAGGTCCGCTTGCCGATTTTTTCGACAATGTTGATAGCGACCAAGATGGCAAGATTTCACCTGCCGAACTGAAAACCGTAATGGACGCGATGCAGGGCCGCTGATCAGCGACCCTGCCACAGCCGTTAGCCCAGCGTGATCGACTTGATTGCGCCGGGTTCGCGCGGCGGCTCACCCTTGGGAAGCGCGTCGACATTTTCCATACCTTCGATCACATTGCCCCAGACAGTGTACTGGCGATCAAGGAAAGTTGCGTCATCGAAAACGATGAAGAACTGGCTGTTGGCGCTGTTCGGATCGCTTGTCCGCGCCATCGAACAGGCCCCGCGCACGTGCGGCTCCT
>JAJTFR010000186.1 GCA_021298455.1 Sphingomonadales bacterium
CCTGACCTTCAGGACGACCGTTTTGAAAGCCGCGTCGCGATTTTCCACCAGCGTTATTCGACCAATACCTTCCCCCAATGGTGGTTGGCGCAACCGTTCCGCGGTCTTGCCCATAATGGCGAAATCAACACCATCCGTGGCAACCAGAATTGGATGAAGAGCCACGAAATCAAAATGGCCAGCATCGCCTTTGGCGCGCATTCGGATGATATTAAGCCCGTCATTCCGGCAGGTTCATCGGACACTGCAGCGCTGGATGCCGTGTTCGAAACATTGGTCCGTTCGGGCAAGGAAGCACCAACGGCAAAGCTGATGCTGATCCCCGAAGCATGGCAGTCAAACCCCAATCTGCCCGCGTCGCACCGCGCAATGTATGAATATATGTCGAGCGTCATGGAGCCATGGGATGGCCCCGCTGCGCTGGCCATGACCGATGGCCATTGGGCAGTTGCAGGCGTTGACCGCAACGCCCTTCGCCCGCTGCGCTACAGCCGCACGTCGGACAATCTGCTCGTCATCGGTTCCGAAACCGGCATGGTCGTTCTTCCCGAAACAACGATATTGGAAAAGGGCCGCCTTGGCCCCGGCCAAATGATTGCGGTCAACCTCGACGAAGGCAAATTGTACCGCGATGGCGAGTTGAAAGACCGCATCTCGGCAGAGCAAGATTATGGCGCACTCGTGCGTGGTTTCCGTGCCATCACCGACTTGCCCGACGTAGGGCAGGATGATGCCCCGGCGTGGTCGCGCGCGGAACTGACCAAGCGTCAGGTCGCTGCCGGCATGACGCTTGAAGATGTCGAAATGATCCTCGCGCCGATGATCGAAGATGGCAAGGAAGCCATCGGATCGATGGGCGACGACACGCCGCTCGCTGTCATCAGCGACAAGCCGCGCCTGATCAGCCAGTTTTTCCGCCAGAATTTCAGCCAAGTGACAAACCCGCCCATCGACAGCCTGCGTGAGCGGCATGTGATGAGCCTTAAAACGCGTTTCTCGAACCTTGCCAACATATTGGAAGAAAAAAGCCAGAACGCCGACGTGCTTGTCCTCGCCAGCCCTGTGCTCACGTCGCATGACTGGCGCCGGTTAAAGTCTGCCTTTGGCGCAGCAGGCGCAGAAATTGACTGCACCTATGATATTTCCGAAGGACAAGAAGGTCTGCGCGCTGCCATCACGCGGATCCGCGAAGAAGCCGTCGCCGCGGTGCGCATGGGCAAATCCGAACTGTTCCTGACCGACGAAAATATCAGCGCCGACCGCGTGGGCATTGCCATGATCCTTGCCGCTGCCGCTGTGCACACGCATTTGGTGCGCAACGGTTTGCGCAGCTATTCGTCGATCAACGTTCGCTCTGCCGAATGTCTCGACACGCATTATTTCGCGGTGCTCATTGGCGTTGGCGCAACCACGGTAAACGCATATCTGGCCGAAGCCGCAATTGGCGACCGCCATGCGCGCGGGCTGTTGGGTGGCCTGGCCCTGACCCAAGCGGTCGAAAATTACCGCACCGCCATCAAAGAAGGGCTGTTGAAGATCATGTCCAAAATGGGCATCGCGGTCATCTCCAGCTATCGTGGCGGCTATAATTTCGAAGCGGTTGGCCTGTCGCGTGCCTTGGTCAACGACTTCTTCCCCGGAATGCCGAACAAGATTTCGGGCGAAGGCTATCATTCGCTCTATGTGAACGCGCGTGATCGCCATGAAGAGGCTTTTGACACTGCGGTGGCACGCTTGCCCGTTGGCGGCTTTTACAAGCAACGCAATGGCGGCGAAGAGCATGCCTATTCGGCGGGTCTGATGCATTTGTTGCAAAGCTCTGTCGCGAATGACAGCTATTCGACCTACACACAATTTGCCCAAGGCGTGCGCGAACTGCCGCCGATTTACTTGCGCGATTTGTTGGAATTCAACTTCGCGAAGGAACCCGTTGCGATTGATGAAGTCGAAGCGATCACCGAAATTCGCAAACGCTTTGTCACGCCGGGCATGTCGCTTGGCGCCTTGTCGCCCGAGGCGCATGAGACACTGGCCATTGCCATGAACCGGATTGGCGCAAAGGCCGTATCCGGCGAAGGTGGCGAAGACAGCAAGCGGTTCAAGCCCTATGAAAATGGCGACAATGCCAACAGCGTCATCAAACAAATCGCCAGTGGCCGTTTTGGCGTAACCGCCGAATATCTTGGCGCGTGCGAAGAAATTGAAATCAAGGTCGCACAGGGCGCAAAGCCCGGTGAAGGTGGCCAATTGCCCGGTTTCAAGGTCACCGAAATGATTGCACGTCTGCGGCATTCAACGCCGGGCGTCACGCTCATTTCACCGCCACCGCACCATGACATTTATTCGATCGAAGACCTTGCCCAGCTGATCTACGACCTGAAGCAAATCAACCCGCGCGCGCGGGTGTGCGTCAAGCTGGTGAGTGCAGCGGGCATCGGCACCATCGCCGCTGGCGTGGCGAAAGCGCATGCCGACGTCATCCTCGTTTCGGGCAATGTTGGCGGCGCGGGCGCAAGCCCGCAAACCAGCATCAAATATGCAGGGACACCATGGGAAATGGGGCTGTCCGAAGCCAATCAGGTGCTGACGCTCAACGGCCTGCGGCATCGTATCAAGCTGCGCACCGATGGCGGGCTGAAAACCGGACGCGACTGGCATCGGCACGCTCAGCCTTGTCGCCATGGGCTGCATCATGGTGCGCCAGTGTCATTCCAACACCTGCCCCGTCGGGGTCTGTGTTCAGGACGAAGCGTTGCGCAAGAAATTCACGGGCACCCCCGAAAAGGTCATCAACCTGATGACCTTCATTGCCGAGGAAGTGCGCGAGATTCTGGCCAAGCTTGGCTATCGCAGCCTGGATGAAGTCATTGGCCGTACAGAACTTCTGCGCCAGGTTAGCCGAGGCGCGGAGCATTTGGACGATCTCGATCTCAACCCCATCCTTGCCAAGGTCGATGCGCCCGACAGCGCGCGCCGCTTCAGCATCCCGACATTCCGCAATGAAGTGCCCGACAGCCTTGATGCGCAAATGATCCATGATGCCAAGCCGGTGTTCGAACGGCGCGAGAAAATGCAGCTGACATATAATGTCCGCAACACCCACCGCGCAGTTGGCACGCGGTTCAGCTCCGAAATCACGCGCCTGTACGGGATGAAGGGCCTTTCCGAAGGACATGTCCATGTGCGTTTGCGTGGTTCGGCGGGACAATCGCTTGGCGCATTCCTGTGTCAGGGCATTACCTTGGAAGTGTTTGGCGACGCCAATGACTATGTGGGCAAGGGGCTTTCGGGCGGCACCATCATCGTGCGGCCAACGGTCAGCAGTCCGCTGACCAGTCAACAGAACAGCATCATCGGCAACACTGTGCTTTATGGCGCAACGTCGGGACGGCTGTTGGCGGCGGGACAGGCCGGCGAGCGCTTTGCCGTCCGCAACTCCGGCGCGCATGTCGTGGTCGAAGGATGCGGATCAAACGGTCTGGAATATATGACCGGCGGCATGGCGGTTATCTTGGGCAAGGTTGGCAGCAACTTTGGTGCAGGCATGACCGGCGGCATGGCATTTGTACTCGACACCGAAGGTGATTTTGCAAAAATGGCCAATCCGGACAGCATTGTCTGGCAACGGCTCGACAGCGCCTATTGGGAAGACGAGCTGAAGTCGCTGGTCGCCGCGCATGCCCAAGCCACCGACAGCGCATGGTCGCAATCATTGCTGGAAGATTGGGACCGCACGCGCGGCGAATTCTGGCAGATATGCCCGAAGGAAATGCTGACCCGCTTGAGCCAGCCGCTTTCGGACCATGAGGTGCTGGAAGCTGCGGAATAGGTGGCGCCTGACATTGCCAAAGCGCCTTGCAATCGCGTAATGCTTGGCAATGTCGTCCGCAGAACCCAAAACCCCAGCCGGTTTCCCGTCCGAGGCGGAGGCAGATGCGCGGCTGACGGCGGACCGTTTTGACATCATCGCACTGATTGCCAAAGCGGACCGACGGCGCGAGGCCGGTGACCGCCGCGCCGCCAATGCTTATTATAGTGCCGCCATTCGCACGGCGGCCGCGCGGCCATCGTCTGACCCCGCAGTTGCGACAGAAATTGCGCGCGCGCACGTCGCGGTCACATGGCTGGCGGATCTGTTCCGTCAAACATTGATCGATGGAATGCGCGCAGCAGGCTTTACCCGCGAACAGCAGCATCCACGGTTTCGCCAATCGCTCGATATGATGTTTGGCGATGTGCCGCGACCTGCGGAATATCGGCAATTTCCG
>JAJTFR010000187.1 GCA_021298455.1 Sphingomonadales bacterium
CAAGTTGGACAGGAGCTGCTGGACATGCGGCTGGCTGTCCGTACCACCCGGATGCACATCGCCATCGAGGACCAGCAGCAGTGCGGGGCCATCGCTCGCATTTTCGGACAAGGGTACATGCAACAACCGAACAGGTGGCGCAAATTTGCCTTCACGGCTGAAATGCACGGATCCCTTTTCGTCCACCGTCAGGAAGGCCGCACATTCCCGGTTCGCAATATTGGCCGTTTCGCTACCCCCAGCGCGCATGGCAAAGGCGGGATTACAGGCACGAATGCGGCCCTCGGGACCAACCAGCACGGCCATGATTCCAGCCTGCGCCAATGCGCGGCCAACGCGCCCGCCGACAAAACTGCTCGCTTGCGATTCGGCAGTCACCGCTTCGGCCGGGCTAAATCGCCAGACAAGATATTCATCGCCCGCGCCCGCCCTGCGTACTTCGACATGGTATTCGGAATCGCGTTTAAAAAGGCTGTCGATCGAAGCGGAACCATCGCGCCATGCGCAGCGCCCGGCATCCATCAACTGCGCCTGAGCAGCGGAATTAAGTCCGAGATCGGGGGGCGCACGAAGCCCTTCAAACCACAGCTCAAACCGACTGTTGGCGCACAGCAACCGCCCTGCCCGGTCGCAAATCGCGACGGCTGCCTTGTCATACTCAATCGCCGCGAATGTCACCGACCAGTCGGGCGGCAAGCGATCGCCTGCAATCGGCGTGCCTTCGCCACGTGTGCGCGTCAGAAAAAGGATGGCGCCCAAAAGGGTGAACGTTGCCGCGGCAATACCGACGACCTGCCAATCGTTGCTCGCCAACCGGACAAGCAGCAATGACACGGCCAGTGCCGCGCCTATGCCAAGCGCGGCCAGCCGCTTTTCACCAGCAACCTTGCCATCCTCTTGGCCGAAAACTGCGGTGATCGAGGATGAAAGGCTGCCAGCCAAAGCTTGTCCCTAAATATTACCAGATGCGGACGCGATCCTCAGGCTTGAGGTACATCTTGTCGTCCTCTTTGGGCTGGAACGCCTCATACCATTTGTCAAGGTTGCGCATCACCCAAGCACGCTGAATCGAGGGGCTGTGCGGATCGGTAATCAGACGATTACGCAAATTTGCTTCGCGATAATTACGCCGCCACACCTGTGCCCAGCCAAGGAAAAAGCGCTGGTCACCGGTAAAACCGTCGATCACCGGCGCCTCTTTGCCACCCAGCGATGCGTGATAGGCATCATAGGCGATGGTCAGGCCGGCCAGATCGCCAATATTTTCGCCAAGCGTGAATTCACCTTTCACAAAGGCGCCGGGCAATACTTCATAGCCGTCATATTGTTTAACCAGCGCCTCACTCGCCTTTTTGAACGCGGCGACGTCGCTTTCTGTCCACCAGTCCGCCAGGCGTCCGTTTTCGTCATACTTTGCCCCCTGATCGTCAAAATGATGACTGATCTCATGCCCGATCACCGCGCCGATACCGCCATAATTGACGGCGGCGTCGGCCTTAGGATCGAAAAAGGGCGGCTGCAGGATTGCGGCTGGAAATACGATCTCGTTCATGCCGAAATTGGCATAGGCATTCACCGTCTGCGGCAACATGCCCCATTCCCAGCGACGGATTGGACCGCCGAGGCGGCTAATATTGTCAGCAAACGACCAGTTGTTCGCGCGCAACTGGTTTCCGAACAGGTCACCGCGAACAATTTTCAGGTCGGAATAATCCTTCCACTTGTCAGGATAGCCAATTTTCGTGGTGAAATTGGCAAGCTTGGTTTTTGCCCGCATTTTCGTTTCGGGCTGCATCCATTCCAGCTTTTCGATTCGTCGCCCCAGTGCCGCTTTCACATTTTCCACCAACTGGTTCATCGCGGCCTTGGTTTCAGGCGGAAAATAGCGGGCGGCGTATAAACGGCCGACTTCCTCACCAACCGCACCTTGCGTGAAATCGACGGCGCGTTTCCAGCGTTCCTGACGCTTGGGGGTGCCCGAAAGAGTGGTGCCGTAAAAGGCAAAAGCGGTGTCGGCCACTGCATTGGGCAGAACATCGGCATAGCCGGCAAGGCTGCCGACAATCATCTGATCCTTGAAGACGCCCACATCGGTGCTGCTGAAAATCTTTGCGGTCGCAGTGATCGCGCTCGGTTGGCCGACGATCACCTCGTCAATCTTCGGGCTCAATGCCTTCAGGATCGGCGACATTTTCAGGCCGGGTGTGATCGCGTCCAACTGCGCAATGCTCATCTTGTTATAGGTTTTGGTCGCATCCGAACTATCTTCGCGAGTCCATTGAACTTCCGCGATTTTTTTCTCCATTGCGAAAATGGCGTCTGCGCGCGCAGCAGCATCCTTTTCACCGGCATGGGTCAGCATATCGGCAAGGAATTTGCGATAGGCAGTGCGGATCGCTTCAAATTTCGCGTTGTCGACCAGATACATATCGCGATCCGGCAGCCCCGTGCCACCTTGAAAGATCTGGAAGATATAAACGTCAGGATTTTTGTCGTCCTGCCCGACATAGCCACCAAACAGCGCCCCCACGCCATTGCGTGCAGCAACCGGCATCAGTTTCGCAAAATCGGCATGGCTCTTCACCGCGCGCACACGCTTTAACCATGGCGTGATCGGTTTCAGCCCCAATTTTTCGCGACGCGATCCTTTGACAGGTCGTCAAGCGCGGTGAACATGCCATAATTGGATTTGTCGGAAGGGATTTCGGTGCGCTTTGCCCATTCGCCATTAGCAAATGCATAAAAATCGTCGCCCGGTTCGACCGTTTTGTCCATTCCGGCGGCGTCAAAACCGAACGAGCCCAGCTGCGGCCCGGCCTTCTGCTCTGCTGCAGGCTTGTCTTCAGCCCATGCGGGCGCGGCTGCGGCCAACGCGGCAAGCGAAACGCCTGCAACTGCCAGCGCCAATTTACGGAATGTCATGAATATTCTCCCCAGAATATGGATCGCAAAGCGCGCGAATCCCTGATGGGGAGATTGTAGTGCCTCCGCTGCGGCGGATCAGCCCTTATCCACCAATTGCATGTGATTTCGACCGGCGACGCCATTTGCGGGTAATCCGCAAGCGCCACACCCCGGCGGCGATCACATAGCCGATCGCTGCGGCAATGATCGAGATGATCGCCAGCCCCGCAAGCCCCTGCACCATCGCCATGGGCGCCTCGGTCCAGATGAAATCGAGCCATTGGGAAAGCGATGCACCCGTTTGGATCAATTCATAGATCCGTTCTGATCCACCACTGAGGCGGAGCACCGATTCACCAACGTAAACCGACGCTGCCAGAATGAATGGCGTCGTCGCAGGCATTGACAGGAAAGTCATCGCCGCACCGATGGGGATATTCGCCCGGCACGGCAGTGCCAGCAATGCAACACCGGCGATTTGCACCCCCGGAATCAGAAGGAAAATGCCTACGAGTAGTCCCAAGGCAACACCACGCGGCACCGAACGGCGGGTAAAACGCCATAGCGCCGGATGGAAAACCCGATGGGCAAAGGGACGCAGGAAACGGCTCCGCTCGAAACTGTCTCGAGTGGGGGCCTGTTCATGAACCCAGCGCGCGAACTTGCTCATCCGCGTTCCCTCATCAATCGTCCCTGCTCGCGCTTCCAATCGCGTTCCTTCTCGGTTGCGCGCTTATCGGGGGCTTTCTTGCCTTTTGCGAGGGCAAGCTCGACCTTCGCCCGGCCGCGCGCATTGAAATAAATCGACAACGGCACCAGCGTCATCCCCTGACGCGCCACCGCTCCATGCAGCTTTGATATCTCGCGAGCATTAAGGAGCAATTTACGTGGGCGCTTGGGTTCGTGGTTGAAACGGTTTCCATGGCTGAACTCGGGGATATTGGCATTGATCAGCCATATTTCCATCCCGTCCTTTACCTCGGCATAGCTTTCGGCAATCGACCCTTCGCCAAAGCGCAAGGATTTGACCTCGGTTCCGGTCAGCGCAATCCCCGCCTCATACTTGTCCTCAATATGATAATCATGGCGCGCGCGCCGGTTCTCGGCGACGGTTTTGACCTTGTTGAATGCTTCCGGCTTCGGGCGGGCCATCAAATCAATCCTGCAATCTCCAGCGCGGCATCCACCGCACTTCGGCTGGCGGCCGAGGCACGAACCAGCGGCAAACGAACCTCCTCGGGGAAGCCGTTGATGACGCATGACATTGCATATTTTACAGGTCCAGGCGAGGCATCGGTAAACAGCGCACCGTGCAACGGGAGCAACCGGTCGTTCAATTCTCGCGCTTTACCGAGATCCCCAGCCAATGTTGCCGCCTGGAATTCGGCGCACAACCGGGGGGCCACATTGGCAGTCACGGAAATACATCCCGATCCGCCGGCCGCGTTGAATGCCAGCGCCATATCATCATTTCCGCACAGCTGGTTGAAATCGGCACCACAGCCCAGGCGATGCTCGCCCACCCGCGCAACCTGCCCGCTAGCGTCCTTCACCCCCACAATCGAAGGGATTTCCGACAGCCGGGCGAGCGTTGCCGGCTGAATGTCGGTCACCGTGCGCGCCGGAACATTGTAGACGATGATCGGCAGGTCGCTTTTCTCTGCCAAATGGGCAAAGTGGGCGTAGATGCCTTCCTGGCTTGGCCGGTTGTAATAGGGTGCCACCACCAAGGCTGCGGCCGCACCCTCTGCCTTGGCAAACGCCATATGCCGAACCGCCGTTGCTGTATCGTTCGATCCGCATCCGGCGATCACCGGCACCCTGCCCGCAGCCTGTTCGATGCACAGCGCGATGACCCGATAATGCTCGTCATATGACAGCGTCGGTGCTTCACCGGTCGTGCCACATGGCACGAGCGCGTTTGATCCTTCGGCAATTTGCCAATCGACCAACGCGCGAAAATGCGA
>JAJTFR010000039.1 GCA_021298455.1 Sphingomonadales bacterium
TGCCAATCGGTCATAATCGCCAACGCCATTCACGCGCAGCAACTGACAATGCCCGCCCGAGACAAGCAAGAGCAAATAGGGAAATTCCAACTCTGCATCGACCAAGCGGGGCGACAGGGCATGGCCTTCGAGATGGTTAACCGCAATCAGCGGCTTGCCCGCCGCCATGGCGAGCGCCTTGGCCGTCACCAGCCCGACCATAACGCCGCCGATCAGCCCGGGGCCAGCCGTTGCCGCGATTGCATCGACATCATCAAGCGTCAGCCCTGCATCGGCAAGCGCGGTCTCGACAAGCGGGGTCATGAGGTCAGCATGGGCACGCGCGGCGATTTCCGGCACCACGCCGCCAAAGGCGCGGTGATGATCTTCCTGCCCCGCCAGCGCATGCGCCAGCACCGTGCGGTCAGACCGCACCAGCGCGGCAGCGGTTTCGTCACAACTCGATTCAAGGCCAAGGATGATTGCCATCCGCTTCCCCTTAGGCGCAGCCCCCGCTATGGACAAGCCGCATGACCCCATCAGCCTCTTCGCCCTTGCGCATCGGAACCCGTTCTTCGCCTCTCGCCCTTGCCCAGGCCGAAATGACGCGCGCCGCGCTGGTTGCCGCACATGGCTGGCCGGTTGCAGCTGTCGCGCTGGTGCCGATGCTGTCAAGCGGCGACAAGGTGCAGGACCGGCCACTTGCCGAAATCGGTGGCAAGGCGCTCTGGACCAAGGAGCTGGAACGCGCGCTAATTGACGATGAAATCGATATTGCGGTGCATTCGATGAAGGATGTCGAAACCGTTCGCGCAGACATTTTCTCCATCGCCGCCATGCTGCCACGTGCCGATGCGCGCGACCGGCTTATCGGGGCGCATAGCATTGCCGCATTGCCGCAAGGTGCCCGTATCGGCACATCGAGCCCGCGGCGCGCTGCCCAGCTAAAGGCGCTGCGGCCTGACCTCCATACTGGAATGATCCGGGGCAATGTTGCGACCAGGCTTGCGAAACTGGCCGCAGGTGAATTTGATGCGACGCTTCTCGCCGCAGCCGGGCTCGACCGGCTAGGCATGGCTGATACCGGCACCGCAATCGATCCGGCCGAGATGTTACCTGCTGCATCGCAGGGTGCGATCGGAATTGATTGCCTTGCTGCACGGCCCGCTATTGCAGCCCTCCTCCAGCCGGTGAACGATGCCACCACCTTTGCCTGCGTCATGGCAGAGCGCGCTTTCCTCGCTGCACTGGGCGGCACCTGCCATTCGCCGGTGGCGGCACAGGCCCGGATGGAAACAGGGATGATTATCCTGCGCGGCCAGATATTGAATGAGGATGGCAGCGAATGCCATGAAGCCGAAAGCAATGACCCTGTCGCTCTCGCCGCTGAACTTCTTGGCCGGGCAAGCCCCGCGCTTGCGGCCTTGTTCACGCCATGAAAATCCTGATCATCCGTCCGGAACCTGGTGCATCCGCCAGTGCGGCACGGGCCCTGGCGGCAGGTTTCGAACCGGTTTGCCTGCCCTTTTTCGAAATTGCACCACGGCCATGGCAAGCACCCAATCCACAGCTGTTCGACGCTGCCATGGTCACGAGCTCCAATGCGATCCGAAAAGCCGGGGCTCAACTAGACAAACTGCATAGCTTGCCATTTCACGCAGTCGGCGCGCGGAGTGCAGATGCGGTAAGGGATGCCGGCCTCACCCTTGCCTTGACGGGAACAGCGGGCGTTGAGGCGCTGGTCGCGTCAGCTGCAGCGGCCGGGCATAGCCGGCTTCTCTGGCTTGCTGGTGAAGACCGCACCAAGATAAATCCGCCAGCCGGCTCCACAATAGATATTTTGACCATTTATGCGTCTGATCCTGTTGCGCTGGGTCCAGAGGCCGGGGCGATGATCGCATCTTGCCCCATAGTCGCGCTGCATTCGGCGCGGGCCGCAGCCGCCTTTGGCGATTATGTCGAAAATTCAGGCTTAACGCGCCAAAGATTCACGCTGGCGGCCTTTTCACCGGCAATTGGCGCGGCCGCCGGACGGGGCTGGGCGGGTATTGCGACGGCCGCCACGCCCGATGACGCGGCACTGTTGTCGCAGGCGCACATGCTTGTTAGACAGACGCTCAAGAGAAACGACAAGGGAAACGGGTTTTGAACTGGAGAACGGGCACAGCCTTGGCGATACTCGCCTTTATCGGGGGAGGTCTTGCGATAAGCTGGCTATCTTCATCGGGTCTGATGCCATGGAGTGCGGCGCCGCAGGTTCAGAACGAAGCAGAGTCCGGCCTTTCCGATCCCGCGCCACCCATCGCCAATCCGATGACGGCTGCGCCGCTGGTTCCCCAAATCATTCAGCCGATCGCTGATTCCACGCGCACCGAAGCCATGCTAACCGTGATGGCTGCCCGCCGCGCAATCGCGAGTGGCGCGCCATTAGGGGATGTCGCTGCGCGATTGCAGGCAAGCTTCGGAACCACCCAACCACAAGCTTTATCAAAAATTCTGGCCGCTGATCGTGAAAGGCTGACTCCGGCAGTGCTGCTTTCCGATTTCGATGCCATTGCCCCGCAACTTGCCCGTGAACCAGCAATGACCTGGGACGGTCTGCAGCGCGAGCTGGCTAGCCTGTTTGTGCTGCGTCGTACGGGGTCGCCCCCGGAAACGGTCGGCGGCCAATTGCAGCAGACGCGAGATTATCTGGCAGGTGGTAATGTTGAGGCCGCGATGCGCTTTATCGAAACGCTGCCGGGTGCCAGCAATGGTCGGGCATGGAAGACAAAGGCCCGCCGCTATTTGGATACACAGCGCGCGCTCGACCAGCTTGAAGCCGCCGCAATTGCGCTTCCCGTTGCGCCTGTCGCCCCGCTGGTTGCGCCTGAGCAGCTAGCGCCCACGCCGGCCACCGGCAAAGACACAACGCAGCCCTGACCAGGATGCACTAGGCTGTCTATTCGCGCGTTCGCGCCATAACCGCCTCGGTCACATTGTCGCTGAACATCCCGTCGATCCCGGCATCAAGAAAAGCACGAATCTCGCCTACAAGATCGCCATGACCCGCCGGGTTCAACCCGGATTTGTGGCTGAGCGGCAGGAAATAGTTTTCGCGCCGCATCGTCCAAACATGCACCTTGAGGCCCGCGGCATGGGCATTGGCGACAAGCCCTGTCGGTTGCCCAAGATTGCCGATAAGCGTGCGCGGAATCACCATCGCCTTTTCAACGCCGATCCCGTCGGCATAGCTGGCAACCTCCTTGAGCCCCGCAGGCGTCGCCATTTCGGCATAGCTTTGCTCTGCATCGTCCGCCGGCCCGCCATCGGCCGACATGAGTTGAATCAGCGGCAGCTTCGTCTTTGGCCGCAACGCCTTCAGATTTTCAACCTCAAAGCTCTGAATGAACACCGGGCTACCCTCGTCCGCCATGCCATGCGCGGCAAGCGTCTGCAGCAAAGGCACCTCATGCGGCAGACCGATGGCGGCGAAATAGGATGGATGCTTGGTTTCCGGATAAACCCCGATTATGCGCCCAGTCTCCTCGCTTTGGGTGCGCGCGAGTTCAAGAATTTCCGCGAAGGTCGGGATGTCGAACTGGCCGTCAAAGGCGGTGTTTGCCTTGCGCAACTGCGGCAACCGCTCCCGCGCGCGCAGCGTCTTCAGTTCGGCAAGGGTGAAATCTTCTGTGAACCAGCCGGTGAATTTATGGCCGTCAATGATCTTGCTGGTCCTGCGATCGGCAAATTCGGGGCGACTGGCAACGTTGGTGGTTTCCGAAATCTCATTTTCGTGCCGGGCGACAAGCACCCCGTCCCGCGTCAGGACCAGATCGGGTTCGATATAGTCCGCACCCTGCTCGATCGCGAGGGCATAGCTGGCTATGGTATGCTCGGGCCGCTCTCCACTCGCACCGCGGTGCGCGATGATGATCGGCGTGCCAGTTGACGCGGTCACCACAGCCTCACCCTTCGCCACGGAACACGCGGCCAGCAAGGGCAGCAGCAAAAATGGCAGAATAAGCGGTCTGATCATCGCACATCCTTTCCCTGCCTTTCATTGCAATTGCGTGACGGCACCGAGGATCATGCACCGAAGGCAGTTTCCCATTCAGCGGGCTTGAAGCCAACAAGCAGGCCGCCCGGATATTCCACCACTGGCCGCTTGATCATGCTTGGCTGTTCCACCATCAGCGCGACCGCCTTTGCCTGATCAAGACCGGTCTTTGCATCATCCGGCAGTTTCTTGAAGGTCGTGCCTGCACGATTAAGGATAGTCTCCCATCCTTTTTCGTCGCACCAACGCTCCAGTTTCTCGGCATCGGCGCCCGCTTTCTTGTAATCGTGAAAAGCATAGGCCAGCCCCTTGCCGTCGAGCCAGACGCGCGCCTTTTTCACTGTGTCGCAATTAGGGATGCCGTAAAATGTGATGCTCATAATGCCTCTTATTCTGTGCGTGCCGCATTTAGCTATGCCGGACCGCGCGAGGCAAGCGATGCTTTCCCCCTAATTGGGCATGGGCTATGCGTCGTGCCATGACAGAGCAAGGCATATTGATCCTCACCACCGGCGGAACGATCGACAAAAATTATTTTGATGCGCTGTCGGAGTATCAGATCGTCGATAGCGGCATCCCCGCCTTGCTCAAAGAGGCACGCGTGGCATTGCCTTATCGGTTGGTCGAAGTGATGCGCAAAGACAGTCTGGAACTCACCGACGCCGATCGCACCCTCATCGCCGCTGCTGCTCGCGAGGCCCCGGAAATACGCATTGTCATTACCCACGGCACCGATACGATGACCGAGACCGCGAAGCTGCTCGCGGCGGACGTGCCGGACAAAACCATCGTGCTCACAGGTGCACTCAGCCCTGCCCGCTTTGCCGAAACCGATGCGCCCTTCAATCTGGGTATGGCGTTCGCTACCGCCCAAATGGCTCCGCCCGGAGTTTGGATAGCGATGAGTGGTCAGGTGTTTGATGGCCTGAAAGTCAGGAAAGACCGTGCGGCAGGGAAGTTTGTAGCGATCTGAACAGATTTAAGACGGGCGTCCCAACCACCACCGGTAAGTCAGCCAGGCGCAAAGCGGCAATATGACTGCACCCAACATTGCGAGCCCGCCTGAATTGGTCGACATCGCCGCAGCCCCAATCCCTGCATAAACGAATGCCACCGCCAGATTGGCCAACCCCGTCAGCAGCAGGAAAAGCCGAAGCGGCATCGCTGACATGCCTGCTGCAAGCGATGCCAATTCGGCGAACACCGGAACGGGTCGCGACAGGATCAAAAGGAGAGGCCCAAAACCCGCGGCAACACGGTGCGCACGCTCAAGTTCCTGTTCACCCAACAACCGCCGTGCCAGCGGCCGTGCAGCTATTGCGCCCGCGCCATAGCCCAATAAGCTTGCTGCCATCAGGCCGATCCAGATCACTGCCATTCCACCCGCAAAACCGAATATTGCCCCGGCAAATGTATTGGTAACGCCGTTGGGAACGGGAAGGAAAATATCGAGCGCGAGCGCTGCAATGATCAGTGAAGCCACCATCATCGGGTGGTGCCGCGCCTTATCAGCGGCGGCATTGGCGATCTGTTCAATCTGGTCCGCAAAAACCAGCGGCCCGAGCAGGACCAAGGCACCGATCGCAGCAAGCACCAGCCAGCGCCCCAAGGGGCGATGGGCGCTCACTCCCACTCAATCGTACCCGGCGGCTTTGACGTATAGTCATAAACTACACGGTTGATGCCCTTCACCTCGTTGATGATGCGCGTGGCGACACGGCTGAGGAAGGCAGCATCGAAGGGGTAGATATCGGCAGTCATGCCGTCGACCGACGTGACGGCGCGCAGCGCGCAGACGCTGTCATAGGTACGGCCATCGCCCATCACGCCTACGGTGCGGACGGGAAGGAGCACGGCGAAGGCCTGCCAAATCGCGTCATAGAGACCTGCATTGCGGATTTCCTCCAGATAGACCGCATCGGCCTTGCGCAGGATATCGCAACGCTCCTTGGTGACTTCACCGGGAATACGGATGGCAAGGCCCGGACCCGGGAAGGGATGGCGACCGACAAACTGGTCATTGAGACCAAGTTCCCGGCCCAATGCACGCACTTCATCCTTGAACAGTTCGCGCAACGGTTCGACCAGTTTCATGTTCATGCGTTCGGGCAGACCGCCAACATTGTGATGACTCTTGATCGTCACAGACGGCCCGCCGGTGAAGGACACGCTTTCGATCACATCAGGATAGAGCGTGCCTTGCGCAAGGAAATCCGCGCCGCCGATCTTCTTCGCTTCTTCTTCAAACACATTGATGAATTCCGCACCAATGAATTTGCGCTTTTTTTCAGGGTCAGTGACGCCCGCAAGACCGGCCATGAAGCGTTGCTCGGCATCGACGACGACGAGAGGAATGTTGTAATGGTCGCGAAACAGGCTTTCGACCTGTTCGCGTTCATTCAGGCGCAAAAGACCATGATCGACAAACACACAGGTCAACTGGTCTCCGATGGCTTCGTGGATCAGGATGGCTGCAACCGAGCTGTCCACGCCGCCAGAAAGCCCGCAGATCACCTTGCCCGAACCGACCTGTGCGCGAATCTCGCTGATCTTGGTCGCCCGGAATTCGGCCATGGTCCAGTCGCCAGTAAGCCCGCATACCTTGTGCACGAAATTGCCGATCAGCTTTGCGCCATCGGGGGTGTGGACGACTTCGGGGTGGAACTGGATACCATAATAGCGCCGCGCCTCATCCGCGATGAAGGCATAGGGGGCGCCATCGCTGGTGGCGACCACATCGAAACCGGGCGCAAGCCGTGTCACCTTGTCGCCATGGCTCATCCAGACCTGATGCTTCTCGCCGGCGGTCCACAGACCGTCAAACAGTCCGCAAGGCTGCTGCACCTCAATAAAGGCGCGACCAAATTCGCCGCCGCCTTCGCCGCCGCCTTCAACAAGACCGCCAAGCTGCATCATCATCGTCTGCTGGCCATAGCAAATGCCAAGGACGGGCAGGCCGCTGTCGAACACGCATTGCGGCGCACGCGGGCTACCTTCGTCGGTGGTCGATGCCGGGCCGCCAGAAAGGATGATGCCCTTGGGGTTCATCCGGTGAAACGCAGCTTCGGCCGAATTAAACGGGGCAATTTCCGAATAGACCCCCGCCTCACGCACGCGGCGTGCAATCAACTGCGTTACCTGGCTGCCGAAATCGATGATCAGGATGGAGTCGGAAGGCTGTATCGTCATGGCAGCGCGTTAGTTGCGAACCGTCGCGCTGTCCAGTTGCCAGTCGCCAATCGCGCCGGTAAGCAAGCTGTTTAGAGGGGAAAATTTCATGACAATAGCATTGCGTATCATCATCAGCCTTTGGGGCCTTGCATTCGGGCTTCTCGCCATTCGCGGACTTATCGACCCGCAGGTCTATGTCGACCAGTTCGGGATTGAAGGCAAAGGCGCGGCGATCAACACGCTGCGCGCCGATTTTTCGGCCTTTTTCTTGGTGTCGGCTGCCTGCGCCCTATATGCCGCTGCCAAGCCGGAAAAGGCAGTGCTGCTCTATGTGCCCGCCACGCTTTATGGCACCGCACTTGCCGGACGGCTGTTTGGCCTTGCAATGGGCGATCCGCTAGCACCAGCGACGACACAGGCGATCACGGTGGAGGCGGTCAGCATGGTGCTGATGCTGTTCGCCGCGCGCCGGCTTGGCAAGCGCGCGGCCTGACAGGGGTCAGTCGAAGATATCCTTCAGCCAGTGCTTCGGCTTTTTATAGCGATATTCCTTGTGCCCGAATGACGGCGGCTGCCCGAATGGCTGGGCGGGATAAGGGGCAGGAGGCGCACCGGGCTGCACCTGGGGCGCCGCACTTCGTTCGATGATCTTGTCTAGTTCACCGCGGTCGAGCCAGACACCCCGGCATTGCGGGCAATAGTCGATCTCGATGCCTTCCCGGTCGCTCATTGCCAAGGGCACACGGCAAACGGGGCAGGGCATGGCGGCAACCTGATCGGATGTACGCATGACAAACACTCCTCTTCGTCCCCCGACGGGAATGAAGTGGGGTGAATCAGACGCGATTCAACCCCGGTCTTTTGCCGCGCGCCTTTCTGCCAGTTCTGCGACGGACGATGCGCGCATGAACGGATTGGTGGCCCGTTCGAGCGCGATCGTCGTCGGGACAGTCGGTTCGCCCCGTTCGCGAATCGCGGTCACTTCGGCCATGCGGCTGACCAGTGCGGCATTTTCGGGCTCAACGGTCAGAGCGAAGCGGCCATTGCTCATGGTATATTCGTGCGCGCAGTAAATGCGCGTTTCGTCGCCCAGCACCTCCAGCTTGCGCATATTCGCAAACATCTGTTCGGCTGTCCCTTCGAACAACCGCCCGCAGCCCATCGCAAACAGGGTGTCGCCAACAAAGGCGGCGCGGTCATCGGCGAAATGATAGGCGATATGGCCGGCGGTATGGGCTGGTACATCCAGCACGCGGGCGGTGACCGAGCCCAACGCTATGGTGTCACCTTCGCTGACAAGCCGGTCGAGCGTCGGGATGCGTTCGGCCTCTGCCGCAGGGCCAGTTATCGTGCAGCCTGTAGCCTCACGGATGGCAGCATTGCCGCCCGTATGATCGGGATGCCAATGGGTGTTCCAGATCTGCGTGATCTGCCAGCCGCGCTGCTGCGCCTCGGCCAGCACCGGCTCGGCAACTGCAGGATCGACCGCCATCGTCTCGCCGCTGACGGGTTCATGTACCAGCCAGACATAATTGTCGGAAAGAACGGGAATACGGACGATCTCCAAAGGCATGTTACCAACTCCCTACATTTTCCATGCTCGCCCAGGGTTCTTGCGGCTCCAGCCGACCTTCCTGCAGCAATTCGACGGAAATGCCGTCGGGCGATTTCACAAAGGCCATATAGCCGTCGCGCGGAGGGCGGTGAATGATGTGGCCTGCATCGGCCAGAGCAGCACAGGTTTCGTAGATATTGTCGACGCGATAAGCGAGATGACCGAAATTCCGGCCGCCGCCATAGGATTCGGGCGCACTGCCATCTTCGGGCGGCCAGTTGTAAGTGAGTTCGACCTCGGCGAGCCCCTCTTGCCCTTCGGCAGCGAGGAAGATCAGCGTGAAGCGGCCCTGCGCGCTTTCAAAGCGACGCACTTCCTGAAGGCCGATCAATTCGAAGAAGGCGACCGTCGCATCAGGGTCGGAAACACGGATCATGCTGTGCAGATATTTGGTGGGCATGTTCAACTCATCGATGTTAAGGCACGGTTCATCGCAGCGGTTTTATTCGCCAATCTGCGCTGGGTCGGCGCAAACATGGACCGGCAGAGCGGCCGACGCAAGGGGCGGACAGGTGCCACGGAACGAAACTGAGGAAAGGATTTTCCGATGGGCGAGATCGACAGCGCAAATAGCGATCAGGGATTTTTCGATCGACTGACGGCCAACAACGGCAAGGCCCGGCTTGCAGGCGCGGGGCTGATCGCTATCGGGCTGGTCGCAGGCGGCTGGCTGATGGGCGACGGGCTGGTTCGAATGAAACAGGCTGACCGGGCGGTTACCGTGCGCGGGCTTGCCGAGCGCGAAGTGACGGCAGACCTGGCGACGTGGACGATCAGCTATTCTGCAAAGGCAGGCGACCTGCAAACCGCACAATCCGA
Organism: Sphingomonadales bacterium; assembly: GCA_021298455.1. Classification (GTDB taxonomy): domain Bacteria; phylum Pseudomonadota; class Alphaproteobacteria; order Sphingomonadales; family Sphingomonadaceae; genus Sphingorhabdus_B; species Sphingorhabdus_B rara. The sequence goes on from JAJTFR010000039.1 coordinate 9,624, forward strand.
TCTTGACGGTGATACACGTGCAATCCGCGCCTTTTTCGGCGAGTTGGGATTCAAGGGCGATGACCTCCAGCCGACGGGCGCCAACGTCTCGCAATATAATGAAAATGGCGTAGCAACCTATACTGTCAAGCAGCGTTTATCGCTGCGCACGACCGACATCGGCAAGGCGCAGGCGGCTGTGAAGCGGCAATTCGACCTTGTGAAGCAGGGCGTCGAACTGGAGGAAGGTTCGGGCATGAGCTATACTTTCACCAAGCTCAATTCGATCAAGCCCGAAATGGTCGCGCAGGCAACGCGCGATGCGCGCAAGTCGGCCGAACAATTTGCCAAGGATAGCGGCACCGATGTGGGTAGCATCAAATCGGCTACGCAGGGCTATTTCGAGGTGACCGCACGCGACGGCGATGCCTCTGGCGGATGGGGCGTATCGGACACGCCTTTCAAAAAGGTGCGCGTGGTCACGACTGTCGAATATTATCTCGATTGATCGGTCTGGCGCGCACCAACTGGATCTTGGCGCAAAGTTGCGAGCCTGCTTGCGGCCGATGCCGCAAGGCGATACGCGTTGCGCCGTCCAGATGAGGAACTGTTCCATGCGCAAACCGATCACACTTTTATCACTGTTGCTCGCCGCCACCCCGCTTGCCGCGCAGACCGTGCCCAAGGATCAGGGCGACCGCTATTCGGGTGCGGCAGGGGCCAGCCGCTCTGCAGTGATCGCGCAAAACGGCATGGTCGCGACCAGCCATCCCCTCGCCACGCAAATCGCGCTAGATGTTTTGAAAGACGGAGGCAGCGCTGTTGATGCAGCGATTGCCGGCAACGCCGCGCTGGGGCTGCTCGAGCCGACGGGCAATGGCATTGGTGGCGATCTGTTCGCGATCATCTGGGATCCGAAGACCGGAAAGCTTCATGGCCTCAATGCCAGCGGCAGAGCGCCAAAGGGCCTGACACCGGAACAGTTCCGGAAATGGATTGGGACCAAACCGTTGTCAAAGCGGGATGAATCAGGAACCATCCCCGATTGGGGTGCAGCGTCGGTGACAATCCCCGGCGCGGTAGATGGCTGGTATGAAATGCATGGTCGTTTCGGCAAGCTGCCCATGGCACGTATCCTCGCCCCGACGATTGACTATGCCCGGAAGGGCGCGCCGGTTCCGGAACTGATCGCGCGCTATTGGAAATCCAATACCGAGGGCTTTGTGGCATTGAAGGCCGAAGGCGCGATCGAAGAAATCGACAATATGTCCAAGGTCTTCCTGCCCGGCGGCAAGGCCCCGGCAGAAGGCGATCTTTACCGCAACCCTTATCTGGCACGCACGCTGCAAACCATTGCCGAAAAGGGTCGCGACGCATTCTACAAGGGGGAACTTGCGCAGGCGATGGACGGCTATTTCCAGCGCATCGGAGCGCCGCACCGGTTGGCAGACTTCGCTGCGCACAAAAGCGAGTGGGTCGATCCGGTGTCGACAAACTATCGCGGCTATGATGTCTGGGAAATCCCGCCCAACGGCCAGGGCATTGCCGCGCTGCAAATACTCAACATCCTCGAAGGCTATGACCTGAAGGCGATGGGCCGCGCGAGCGCCGATTTCTGGCATGTGTTTGTCGAAGCGAAAAAGGCGGCTTATGCCGATCGGGCGCGCTTCTATGCCGATCCCGATTTCGCCAGAATTCCTTTGAAGGAACTGCTGTCAAAGGAACGTGCCGCAAAACAACGCGCGGGCATTGATATGGCGAAGGTCACACAGAGCGACCTGCCCGGTCTGCCCATCGACAGCGCTGCCAAGGACACGATCTACATGACCGTCGCCGACAAGGACGGAATGATGGTCAGTTTGATCCAGTCCAATTATCGCGGCATGGGATCAGGCCTTATTCCCGATGACGGAAAGGGTGGCACGCTGGGCTTCATGTTCCAGGATCGCGGCGCGCAATTCAATCTTGACCCCAAACATG
>JAJTFR010000040.1 GCA_021298455.1 Sphingomonadales bacterium
CAGCTATTTTGACCAGATGGACCCGGCAACATTCTGGGCCATGGATGCAGCGATTGCGCTCGCCGGTGCAGCAATCATCCTGCTTTTGCGCAAGCCGCTGACGTACGGATTAGCGGCAGGCAACTAATTTTCAGGCGATGCGCGCGCCCTGCCGTCGCAATTCGCTTTGCACAGCAACCAGATCGACGTCGTTAAAATCGCATCCTGACTTTACCGAAAGCGCAGCCGCCACGCCCGCGCCCTGTCCTGCCACCGCGCAGCACATCATGTTGCGCACGGCTGCATGGCTGACCTTGTCGCCGCCGATCACACGCCCTGTAACGATCAGGTTTCTCACCCCTTTGGGCAGCATTGAACGATAAGGCACATGGAAATAGCGGCCCGTGGTCGGCAGGATCAGATAGCCATAGCCGTCGATGAATTCCGGAAAAATGCCAATACTGTCTTCAAAGCGCCCCTGTTCCCTCACATCGTCGGCGGTCATATTGTAGGCCGCGTCGATCTTGCGGGTATCGCGGATGCCCAGCGTCATTCCGAAATTGCGCAGTTTGGCGTCTTCGCAGCCGGGCATGAAGGCCTGCAGCGCGTGGATCGCATGCATCGCCTGTTTGCGACCTGCCATTTCGCCATATGTCAGCGCATCCGGATCCGTACCGTCGAGATAGAGATGGCACATGTTGAGATAGGTGAGGTCGCCCTGATCGGAAACCGTGCCCCAAGTACCCGCCATGGTCTTGACGCTTTCGGGGATCAGCCCGGCCTCCAGCGCCTTTTGAAAAGGTTTGCGCAGAAAGGGAGAGAACATCTCATCCTCCTTGCCGCTGGTAATCACTTCCCATTCACCGCCCACGGCCCAATCACCATAGGTTTGCGGATCGGACTTTACCGCTTCGATGAAGCGCGTCTTGTTTACCCCGCACATCGAAAACATCACCGAGACGGACATCATCTCGTCAACCGGATGCTTGTGGGTAGGCGCTCCGGCGCGATAGGCAATGTCGGCATCGCCAGTCGCGTCGATTACACGCTTGGCCAGAATGGCTTCCCGGCCTGCCTTGCTCTCCACGATAACGCCTTTGATCATATCCCCTTCCATGATCGGGGCAACGAACATGCGGTGCAGCATCGGGATCACGCCGGCTTCCTCTACCAGCGTATCGGCAACGAACTTGAACCCTTCAGCATCAAGGCTGTGACTGATCGATTGCGGCTCCGGCATCGCCGCGCCCATGGCCTTGGCCCGTTCTTCGAACTCGCGGCCAATGCCTTCACTATCGATCGTTTGCGGATGGCGGTACCAGGCGAAACCTTCCACCCCCACCTGGGTGATATTCCCTCCAAAGCAACCATAGCGCTCGAGGAGCGTGGTCTCCACCCCGGCTCGCGCTGACGCAAGAGCAGCGGCAAGACCGCCGGGTCCAGAACCGACGACGAGTACGTCGGTTTCTCGGATGACCTCTATCTGGCGGGCTGGTTCGGTGATGATTTGCGTCATCGCTGGCGGGTTTCCCATTCAGGCGCCACATAATAGGGCGCGTTTGATGGCGGCAGCAGCGGCTTGCCGAGGATGTGATCTGCAGCCTTTTCACCGATCATGATCGTCGGCGCGTTAAGATTGCCCGTAGTGATCGAGGGCATCACCGAACTATCGACGACGCGCAGCCCCTGCACACCGATCACGCGCAACTCTGGATCGACCACCGCCATCGGATCGCTCGCATCTCCCATCTTGCAGGTGCAACTGGGATGGAGGGCGCTTTCAACATGCTCTGCAATAAAAGCATCGATCTGTTCATCGGTCACGCATTCGGCGCCGGGCTTGATTTCGCGACCGCGATAGGGCGCGAAGGCTGGCTGCTGGAATATCTCCCGCGTGAGGCGGACGCAGGCCCGCATCTCTGCCCAGTCGTCAGGGTGGCTCATATAGTTGAATTGAATTTTGGGTTTATCATGCGGGTCGGCGCTGCGTAACGTCACCGTTCCCCGGCTTTTGGATCGCATCGGCCCGACATGCGCCTGAAAGCCATGCTCGCTAGCGAGTGACGAGCCATCATAATTGATCGCCATCGGGAAAAAGTGATATTGGATGTCGGGATATTTGATCCCGGCGCGGCTGCGGATAAATCCGCAGCTTTCAAACTGGTTGGACGCACCTTCGCCCGACCGCAGCAACAGCCATTGCGCGCCCACCATCGCCTTGCCGAGAAGGTTTGCCTTGCCATACAGCGTGATCGGCTGGGTGCAGGCCATTTGAAAATAGAATTCAAGATGGTCCTGCAGATTTGCGCCGACACCCGGACGGTCAGCGATCAGCTTGATACCGTGCTGACGCAACTCCTCTGCCGGACCAATGCCCGAAATCTTGAGCAACTGTACGGAATTGATCGGACCACCGGACAGAATGACTTCGCGGGTTGCGCGAATCTGATGCCGCTGGCCGCTGCATTCATATTCAACGCCAACCGCACGCTTCCCTTCAAAAAGGATGCGCGTTGCCAGCGCTTTTTCGATGACGCGCAGATTGGACCGTTTGCGCGCACCATAGAGATAGGCTTTGGCGGTCGAGCAGCGCGTGCCGTCTCGTGTGGTCATATCCATCCGGCCAAAACCCTCTTGCCGGAATCCGTTATAGTCTTCGGTTAGTTCATATCCGGCCTGCTGTGCCGCATCGAACCATGCCTGGTGCAGTGGATTTTTAAGTGAGCCATAGCTGGTCGAAAGCGGCCCATCTTCGCCGCGATAATGATCGCCGCCCTCAGCCCTGCCCTCGGCGCGTTTGAAATAGGGCAGGACATCGGCATAACCCCAACCCCGCGCCCCTTCATCATCCTTCCACCGTTCAAAATCGAGCGCATTGCCACGGACATAGACCAGCCCATTGATCGAGGACGAACCACCCAATCCTTTGCCGCGCGGGCAGTTTAATCGGCGGCCGTTCAGATGCGGCTCGGGCTCGCTTTCATAACCCCAATTCCAACGCTTTGTGTTCATCGGATAGGCCAGTGCTGCAGGCATCTGAATGAAAACCGATCGATCACTACCGCCATATTCTAGGAGGACGACCTTATGCTGCCCGTCCGCGCTCAGCCTGTCGGCCAGAACACACCCTGCAGAACCGGCGCCGACGATGACATAATCGCAGCTGCCAGTATCAGCCATCTTGGCCAACGCGATGGAGTGCCAACAGCCCCTTAAGCGTGCCAACACATATCAGTAACAAAACAAAGGCTAGCGGCAATCCAGAGGCAATCGCCGCCGCCTGCAAGGAAATCAGTCCGCCAGATACCAGTAGCACCACCGCGATACCCCCGACGGCGAAAAGCCAGAAAACCTTTTGCCGCAGCGGGGTATCCGTGCGGCCGCCCGATGTCATAGTATCAATGACCAACGTGCCCGAATCCCAGCCTGTGATGAAGAAAATCAGGATCAGGCAGATCGCAACGAAGGACGTGATATTTGCCCATGGCAACGATCCAAGAAGCAGGAATAATTGTGTATCAAGCGGCGCCTTGGCCAAATCGGGTAGCTCACCCGACACGATCTGCGCGATGCTTCCATCCCCGAAAACCGTTAGCCACAGGACGCACAGCAGTGTCGGCGCGATTAACGCCCCCGCCAAAAATTCGCGCACGGTGCGGCCAATCGAGATACGCGCCATGAACAGTCCGACAAAGGGAGACCAGCTGATCCACCAAGTCCAATAATAGGCGGTCCAGTCGTTATAAAAGCCTGTATCATTACGACCAAAGACATTGGAGAAAGCCGGCAGCAACTGAATATAGGCAACAAGGTTCCGGTAGATATCGCCGAGCAGCACCAAGGTTGCACCCGTCGCCAGCAAGAAGATGATAAGGCCAAGGGCGACCCACATATTCACTTCGCTCAGAAAACGAATGCCCTTGTCAATTCCGCCGCGTACCGAGAAAAATGTCACCAAGGCCATGATCGCAATCAATGCGATAATCGCCAGCGTCGAGTTGGGAATGCCATAAAGATAGGTAATACCCGCCATCGCTTGGCTCGCGCCCAACCCCAGTGACGAAGCGAGACCGAAGAGTGTGGCGAACACTGCAAGCACGTCAATAACATCGCCCGCACGTCCCCAAACCCGTGCGCCAATCAAAGGATAAAAGGCCGAGCGAAGCGACAAGGGCATCTTGAAATCAAAGGAAAAGACAGCGAGCGCCAAGCCTACAATGGCGTAAATCGCCCAAGGATGGAGTGCCCAATTATAGACCGTTGCAGCCATTGCCATGGTCCGTGCACCATCAATGTTGCCGGCAGCGCCACCCAGAGGTGCGGCCGGGCCACCGGCCAATGAAGAGGTGAAATGCGTGACCGGTTCACCGACGCCGTAAAAAACGAGCCCGATGCCCATGCCCGCCCCGAAAAGCATCGAAAACCAAGCCATCCGGGAATATTCCGGCGCTGCATCTTTGCCCCCAAGCCGGATTTTCCCAAGCGGCGAAAGCGCAACGACGATGCAAAACAGAAGGACAAGATTTCCAACCGTCAACAAAAACCAGTTGAACTGCGATACCGCCGATGCCCGCAACCAAGAAAATAGATCGGCCGAAGACTGCGGCGCGATAACGCTGAACAGGATGACCGAGAGCGAAATCAGGGCAATCGGAAAGAATACGGCAGGATTGACCGTCATCCCCAACCAGGTGCGGTTTGATTGACCATAGCGCCCCAGATCAATTTTTCTCGCCCAGTCAGTCATCTTCCCCCCCCCTTATTGGTCAATGGCTTGCAGCAGTTGTCAGCGCCGTCCAGAGCCAATCAGCAAAGCTGCGCCAGACTTCGACCTGGAAACGGTTTTCTGTCTCGCGGACGATGACGATTTCCACCGTCTCAAAAATCGTCCGCGTCGCCCTGCCGACTGCGAACTGTTCAAGATCAAGCGGGCAACCGGCCATCAGCAAGGCCGCAGCGGCGGCGCCTTCAATCGTGATGCAGATAGACCGTTCGCTGACGTCAGTGATTGCGACTGGCAATCCGCTGCCGTCGGCAAGCTTCATTCCCGCAGCCCCGCGCAACAGCCATTCATCCGGACCAAGGCAGATGATGCCGCCTTCAGTCGCGCCAATCTTTTTCGGCATGTTCACACCGAGCAAGGTTTCCAGCGCCTGCACCTGCCGCGCGCGAAGCGAATATCGCGCCATAGGCGGGGCAAGACTAATTTTCACATCCGCTGTGACGAACGGCTCTGTCGGCACCGGTTCAGTGCGGGTCAAAAGATCAGACATTGAGCCGCGCTCCTTCAGGATCATAAAAGACCATTGTGCTGACCTTAGCCTTATATGTTTTGTCCGGCATCGGGATGTAAAGCGTCTCGCCCATTTTGTCGTGCCCGCCCGCCACAAGCGCAAGCGCAACCGACCGTCCCAGAGCCTCGCTCCAATAGGATGAGGTGACATGGCCGATCATTGTCATCGGGATTGCCTGTTTGGGATCGGCTACAATTTGTGCGCCTTCCTCCAGAACGATGTTCGGATCTTCAGTCAACAGCCCAACAAGCTGCTTGCGTCCGCCAGCAACGATATCAGGACGGGCGAGGGAGCGCTTGCCGACAAAATCCGGCTTTTTCTTGCCCACTGCCCAATCGAGGCCTGCGTCCTGCGGCGTCACCGTGCCATCGGTATCTTGCCCGACAATGATGAAGCCTTTTTCCGCGCGCAGCACATGCATCGCCTCGGTGCCATAGGGCGTGATGCCATATTGTGCGCCCTCGGCCATCAACCGTTCCCATAGCGCGCGGCCATAGGCGGTAGGCACATTGATTTCGAAACCCAATTCCCCGGTGAAGCTCACGCGGAACAGGCGGGTCGGTATTCCGCAGATCGTTCCTTCGCGGATCGCCATATGCGGGAAAGCTTCGGCGGAAAGATCAATTCCCTCCACCAGCGGCTCCAACAGCTTGCGCGCCATCGGCCCTTGCAAAGCGATTACCGCATATTGCTCGGTCGTACTGGTCAGCCAGACATTCAGGTCGGGCCATTCGGTCTGGAGATAATCCTCCATCATGTTGAGCACCCGCGCCGCGCCGCCCGTTGTCGTGGTCAGATGGAAGCGGTCAGTGGCCAGGCGCGCCGACACGCCGTCATCCGTGATGAAACCATCCTCTTTGAGCAAAAGCCCATAGCGGCATCGCCCGGGTTCAAGCGCCTTCCAGGGGTTGGTGTACATGCGGTTGAGAAACTCGGCCGCATCGGGCCCGACCACTTCGATCTTGCCCAAGGTCGAGGCATCGAAAATTCCCACATTGTTGCGCACCGCAACGCACTCGCGGTTTACCGCTGCGTGCATATCCTCGTCGGCTTGCGGAAAGTATCGGGCGCGCCGCCACTGCGCGACCAGTTCGAAGACTGCGCCATTTTCTTCCGCCCAGCGATCAATATTGGTTGTGCGCGTTGCCTGAAACAGCGGCCCCTTCGCATGACCCGCCAACGCCCCAAAGGTCTGTGGCGTATAGGGCGGACGAAAGGTGGTAAGACCGATATCGACCACGGGCTTTGCCAGCGCCGAAGATGCAATCTGCAGGCCGTTGAGATTGGACGTCTTGCCCTGATCGGTCGCCATGCCATTGGTGGTGTAGCGCTTGATATGCTCAATCGAGCGAAACCCTTCGCGCACGGCAAGGTGAATATCCTTGGCGGTCACATCATTCTGGAAGTCAACAAAGGCCTTGATCCGTGCCGGGTCTTTCGGGGTCGGCAACATATCGATCACTTCGCCATCGCCGAAATTCCCAGCCCCTGCGCAAGCCCCGACGCAGCGAACATTTTCATTGGGCTGATCGGGCACATAGGCGCCCAGATCATCGCGCCATTTCAGCGTGCCCTTGCTGTGCGACCACAGATGCACGCTGGGCGTCCAGCCGCCTGCCATCAGCAGCGCGTCACAGGCGATTTTCTGTCGATTGGAACCAGAGGTAGATGCAACCTCAATGCTCTTGACAGAATGGCGTCCGGCAACGCCGATCACGGCAGCGCCAAGCTCTACCCGAATATCGAGTTCTGCAGCAGCCTTGATCAACGATGGATCGACGTCGGCCCGCACATCGATGATTGCCGCGATCCCTACGCCGGCTTTTGCCAACGCAAAGACATCATGCCAGCCACTGTCATGCGCTGCCATCAGTGCGACGGATTTGCCGACCGCAACGCCATAACGGTTGGCGAATACTTTGGCGGCAGAGGAAAGCATCACGCCGGGCGTGTCATTGCCTTCGAACACCAAGGGCCGCTCAATCGCACCTTGAGCCAGGATCACTTCGCCTGCTCTTATCCGCCACAACTTTTCGCGCGGCGTATCACCCGCGTCGGGCAGATGATCGGCCAGCCTTTCAACCGCGCCAATGAAATTGTCATGAAAATAGCCGAAAGCGGTGGTCCGGGTCAGGATGGTGACATTGGTCGCTTCCTTAAGCGCTTTCATGCTGCGCTCCAACCACGCCCAAAGCGACGGGTCAGCCAGGGCGCCGCCCCCTGCTTCACTCTGCTCGTCAATAAGCATGACCCGCTTGTTGGTCGACGCAGCTTCGAGCGCAGCATCAATGCCGGCAGGCCCGGCACCGATGATCAAAACATCGGTATGTGCATAGGTCGCAGAATAGGTATCCGGATCCTCTTCGGTCGGGGCATCGCCAAGCCCCGCAATACGCCGGATCGCAGGTTCATAAAGCTTGTCCCAAAAAGAACGCGGCCACATGAAGGTCTTGTTGTAAAAACCTGCAGGGAAGAACATCCCCAACCTGTCATTGATCGCGCCCAGATCGGTCTTGAGCGAAGGCCAGCGGTTCTGGCTCACGGCGGAAAGACCATCATGCACTTCGACATTGGTGGCGCGCAGATTGGGGGTGAATCTACCGGGGCCCCGATCGACAGAAATGAGCGCATTGGGCTCTTCACTGCCTGCAGCTAAAAGACCGCGAGGGCGATGATATTTGAACGACCGGCCAAAGAGCGTCTCGCCGCTGGCAAGCAGCGCCGATGCCAGCGTATCGCCTGCAAAACCCGAATAGCTCTTGCCATCGAAACTAAATTGGCGCGGCTGGCTCCGGTCTATCCGTCCACCATTAGTCAAGCGATAGCCACTCATCGGCGTGGCTCCCCTGCTTTATAGGTGGTTTCAAACTTGTCCGTCACTGTGTCACGCACAGCATTGAAAAAGCGTCCGCAGCCATGGGTGTGCCGCCAGCGTTCATGATGTCGGCCGCGCGGATTGGCGCGGATGAACAGATAGCGCTCCCACTCCTCATCGCTGTATGTGGAGGGATCAACGGGACGGGCGATATGCGCTTCGCCAGCATAAGCGAACTCAATCTCGGCGCGCTTTTCGTCGCAATAGGGGCAATGGATCAGGATCATCAGTGGGCCACCGCTGCAGCTGCAGCTTCGTCAATCAACCGCCCGTTACGGAAGCGATCAAGATTGAAGGGTGCGTTGATTGGATGGGGTTCATCCTTGGCCATCGTATATGCGAGCAAATCGCCAGCCCCCGGTGTTGCCTTAAAGCCTCCCGTTCCCCATCCGCAATTGACATAGAGTCCTTTGACAGGGGTCTTGCCGAGGACCGGCGAACGATCCGGTGTCACATCAACAATACCGCCCCATGTGCGCAGCATGCGCATCCGGCGGTAGATCGGGAATATTTCGCAAATCGCCGCCAACGTATGTTCGACAATATGCAGCGCACCGCGTTGCGAGTAGCTGACATATTGATCGGTACCCGCGCCAATCACCAGCTCGCCCTTGTCGGACTGGCTCATATAAGCATGCACGGTGTTCGACATGACGACGCAGGGAAAGGTCGGCTTGACGGGTTCGGATACCAATGCCTGCAGCGGATAGCTTTCCAGCGGGAAATCGAGGCCCGCCATCTGCATGATCACCGATGTGTTGCCAGCTGCCGACACGCCAACGCGCTTGCAAGCGATGTAGCCGCGCGTGGTTTCCACGCCTTCGACCGCGCCATTCGCGTCGCGGCGGATGCCGGTGACCGCGCAATTCTGGATGATGTCGACGCCCAAGGCTGCCGCTGCACGGGCATAGCCCCATGCGACCGTATCATGCCGCGCCGTGCCGCCGCGGCGCTGCAGGGCCGCACCAAGAACAGGATAACGCGAATCGGGTGAGATATTAAGCGCGGGGCAATAGGCCTTGGCCTGTTCCGGGGTCAGCCATTCATTATCGACACCATTAAGCCGATTTGCGTGGATATGGCGTTTGAAGCTCTGGATATCATGCACATTATGCGCGAGCATCATCACACCGCGCTTTGAATACATGGTGTTGTAATTCAGTTCCTGGCTCAAGCCATCCCAGAGCTTGACGGCATGGTCGTAAAGATGCGCGCTTTCATCATAAAGGTAATTGGACCGGATGATGGTGGTGTTGCGCCCGGTATTGCCGCCGCCAATCCAGCCCTTTTCCAAGACGGCCACATTGGTGATCCCGTATTTCTTTGCAAGATAATAGGCAGCTCCCAGGCCATGGCCGCCGCCACCGACGATGATCGCGTCATAAGCGGGTTTGGGGGCGGCGTCTGGCCATTGTTCGGGCCAGCTTTGATGGCCGCCAAGGGCTTTGGCGAAAAGGCTGAAAGCGCTGAAACGGGTCACTTCGGGTTCTCAATCAAGGGAGTGTAGACAATCATCATCGTGCAACCGTTGCGGCTGCCGGCACGATGCATCGTGCCGGGCATGCGCAGCAGGAAATCGCCGGGACCATAGCTTGAGTCATCATCGAAAAAGTCGCCGTCGATCACATAGATCTGTTCAATCTCGTCATGCGCATGGAGCGCGCCCAATGGGCCCGGGGCAACCTGCATCAACAGGCTGCGATAGCCACGCGGATCATCGACCAGCGCGCGGATGCGCTCACCGGGGCGTTCACCCACCTGCCATTGCCCGGCAGACAGGCGGACCGATCCATGCGCGGGAAGCGGTGCCATCAACGCAGTTCCTTCAAAGCCGATCGCGCCGCAGCGACATAGAAATCCTTGAAATCCTCGACCAACTTTTCCTCGACGGCATAGGGCCCTGGGACATAGCCATCATTGTTGATTCCCTGGTGGTTGATCATCGAAAAATGACCATCCTGGACATTGGTCGCGCGCCAGAGCGCGGTGATATGGTCGGGATCATAGTCCACGCCCTCAACCGCATCTTCATGCACAAGCCAGCTGGTGCGCAGCAACGTCTTGTCGGCGGAAACGGGGGTTAGCGAAAAAGTCACCACATGGTCACAGCAGAAATGGTGCCAGCTGTTGGGCTGCGTCCAGACCGAAAGACTGGATGTTTCAGGTTCCTTGAAGGGCCCGATAAGTTTCTGGCAGGCCAGTTTGCCATCGATCGACTGCGTCACGGCGCCATTGGCAAGCGCCAACCGCGCGACGCGGTGCCACCAGCCATCAGGAAATTCGATCAAATCGCGATCAATTCCGAGCGCCTTCCACTCTTCCCGCTTGGCCGCGACCAACGCATCATAGCTGCTATCGTCGACAATATCCGCATCGCCATCTTCAGGAAGGCCTTTGCCAAAGCCGTAAGTACCGAGCACGCTGATCAGTTCGGGATGGCCGACATCGCAATGATAGCATTCGCGATTATTCTCCATCACCAGCTTCCAATTGGCGTCTTCGATATAATCATCCTGCACCACAACCTTGAGCTTTTCGACATCATAGACAGCGATCTGCTCGGAAATGTCTGCCTTTACGCGATCGATTGGTGGCGGATTGTCGCTCATGCAGATGAAGATCAAGCCGCCGATATTCTCGAGCGCGACCGGATGGAGGCCATGGTCTGCCTTGGCAAAATCGTCCGCCATGCTGCGGGCCGCCAGCAACTTGCCATCAAGGCCATAGGTCCATTGGTGATAGGGACACATCAGCCGTGGCGAAGACCCCTTTTGTTCAAGGCAGATTTTTGCGCCGCGGTGGCGACAGCTGTTCCAAAAGGCGCGCACTTCCATATCGCGCCCGCGCACGATGATGATTGAATTATTCGCCACCTCGAAGATGAAATAATCGCCCGGTTTTTTCACATGGGCGCCCGTGCAGGCGTAAAGCCAGACCGATTTGAGCATCACCTGGACGTCGAACTGGAATGCCTCTTCGCTGACATAGAGCGCGCGCGGCAAGGTATGGCCTTTGCGGTCCATGTCGAGCTGCGATGCGATCGATTCGAAAT
>JAJTFR010000188.1 GCA_021298455.1 Sphingomonadales bacterium
GACACATACAGATCGATCCCATGATCACCCATGTCCTCACACTCGATGAAATCAACAAGGGTTTCGACCTGATGCATGCAGGCGAAAGCATCAGAAGCGTTGTCGTTTTCTGATAAGTAAGGAGAGAAAGCAGATGTTCAGCCATATGATGGTCGGCAGCAATGATATTGCCCGATCGAAGACATTTTACGACGCGACCTTTGCAACAATGGGCGGCAATCCCGGGATCGAAGATCCCAAGGGTCGCCTCATTTATATGCACAATGGTTCGATGTTCCTCGTAACACCGCCGATCAACGGCGAACCCGCCACGCATGGCAATGGCTGCACCATCGGTTTTGCCATGACGCCTGAACAGGCGGATGCTTGGCACGCAGCCGGCGTCGCCAATGGCGGCACGGCGATCGAAGATCCGCCGGGCGTGCGCGAAGGCGGCGGTATGAAGCTGTACCTGGCCTATCTGCGCGATCCGGATGGCAACAAGCTGTGCGCACTGCACCGCATGCCATGATCTTTCAGCGTTGAACGAAGAAACCAAACTCTATGCCGACCTTGATCTTCTCGGCTGCAGCTATGCAGTCGAGGAGCATCAGGCGGTATTTACCGTAGAGGAGAGCAGCGCACTGCATGACCGGCTTCCCGGCGTGCACAGCAAGAACCTTTTTCTGAAAGACAATGACGGCCGTTTCTGGCTTGTCACGGTTCCCGCGGAAATCCGGGTCGACCTGAAAGCACTGCCCGCTGCAATGGGTTCGAAGCGGCTCAGCTTTGCCAAGGCTGAGGATTTGCTCAGTCTTCTGGGCCTTATCCCCGGTTCGGTGACGCCACTCGGCGCGATCAATGATAGCGATGATACGGTAACCGTGGTGCTGGATCATGAAATTGCCAATGCCATGACCGTCTGGATACATCCGCTGCGCAATACGGCCTCATTGGGCATTGCGGGTGAGGGCCTGATCCGCGCATTGCGCCATTGGAACCATGACCCGGTGATCGCATCGGTCCCGCGGCTGTGAAACGCCTCGCCATTATCTGGCACAGCATGACAGGTGGGTCGCACGCCCTAGCACAAGCAGCAGCACAGGGTGCACATCAAGTTGGAGAGGCAGAGGTAATCCTGCGTCACGCAGAGGCGGCAGATAGCCAAACAATGCTCGATGCCGATGGCTATATCTTCGCTTTTCCGGAAAATCTGGCGGCGATCAGCGGCGTAATGAAAGCATTTTTCGACCGCGCCTATTACCCCTGTCTCGGCCGAATCGAGGGGCGCCCTTATGCTCTGCTTATATGTGCGGGTTCGGACGGGGCCAATGCCGTGCGCCAAGCAGAACGCATCGCCACCGGATGGCGGCTACGCAAAATCGCCAACAGCCAAATCATTCTCACCGCTGCGCAGACGCCCGAAGCAATATTAGCGCCAAAGACGATAGCCGAACCGGAACTTGCGCAAGCGCGCGAATTGGGGACGGCCATGGCCGAAGGATTGGCTCAGGGGATATTCTGACGTCGCTTCACAATTTGGTCGATAACGCAGGAATCAGCCGCGCCGATGTTCGCTTTTCACCCAGCGCACGGTTCCCGATGAAGCGCGCATAACAACACTTTCGGTCGTGATCTTGCCGTCGCGGGTGCGCTTCACGCCTTCGAGCAGAGAGCCACTAGTCACGCCGGTCGCGGCAAAGATGCAGTCGCCCTTCGCCAGCTCTTCCAGATCGTAAATCTTGTCCAGATCTTCGATTCCCCATTTGCGCGCGCGCAGACGTTCATCGTCGTTACGGAACAGCAGCCGCCCCTTGAACTGGCCGCCGACACAGCGCAGCGCAGCTGCCGCCAGCACACCCTCCGGCGCACCACCCGAACCCATATACAGGTCGATGGTGGTGTCGGGATTGGTCACTGCGATCACGCCGGCAACATCGCCATCGGGAATCAGCATGATGCCGCAGCCGAGCGCACGCAGCTCTGCAATCATCTTTTCGTGGCGCGGGCGATCCAGCACGCAGACGATGATCTCTGACGGCGGGACGCCCTTTTCCTTTGCGACCGCCATCACATTTTCGCTCGGGCTTTTATTGAGGTCGATGATGCCTGGCGAATAGCCGGGGCCAACGGCAATCTTGTCCATATAGACGTCGGGGGCGTTGAGGAGATTGCCCTCTTCGGCAACCGCAAGCACGGCCAGCGCATTGGGGCCGGCCTTGGCGGTGATCGTGGTACCTTCGAGCGGATCAAGCGCAATGTCGATCTTCGGGCCCGTGCCAGGAGCCATGCCGACCTTTTCACCGATGTAGAGCATCGGCGCTTCATCGCGCTCGCCTTCACCGATAACGACAGTGCCATCCATATAAAGCGAATTGAGCGCAGCACGCATTGCTTCGACCGCAGCGGCGTCGGCCGCCTTTTCATCGCCGCGCCCGATCATGCTGGCAGCGGCCATGGCGGCAGCCTCGGTAACGCGAACCATTTCGAGGACCAGGACTCGGTCCATAGCGTTGCCGCTGGTATTAGTGGCTTGTTCGCGGGCCTCGTGCGTCACCATCGCGATCAGCGCGCTGCCATCGGCAACCTCGCGCTGGATCAGGCTTTCAATCGAGAGGCCAGCATCGCGCATTGCGGCGGCGATTTCGGCAAGTACGCCCGGCCGGTCGGCAACGAGCATGCGTAGATAGGTCTTGTTGATCCGGTGCGCGGCAGCGGCGCGGGGCAGCTCTTCAAGTTCGGCGGTCGGCACCGAAAAAGCGGGACCAGTTTCCTTGCGCGCAATATCAACAAGATCAGCAACGACCGCCGACGCCGTCGGTCGATCGCCCGCGCCCGCGCCCTGGAAGAGAAGCCGCCCCGAAAAATTGCCCTCCGCCACCACTGCATTAGTCGCGCCCATCACATTGGCGAGCGGATGGTCAAGCGGGACAAGGCAAGGCTGAACGCGCTGGAAAAGGGAGAACTCACCATTTCCGCCATCAACCTCAGCCAGCCCGATCAGACGGATGCGGTAACCCAGCGCTTTGGCCTGGGCGATATCGGCTGCGATGATCTTGCGAATACCGCGGATATCCACGCCATCAAAGTCGATCCGGCTGCCAAAGCTTAAAGATGCAAGGATGGAGAGCTTGTGCGCGGCATCGACGCCATCAATATCAAAACTGGGATCAGCCTCGGCAAAGCCCTTTGCCTGCGCATCGGCAAGGACGTCGGCAAAATCGCGCCCTTCGCGTTCCATTGCCGACAGGATGAAATTGCAGGTACCGTTGAGGATGCCATACACCCGGTCAATCCGGTTCGCCGCCGCGCCATCGCGCAGCCCCTGAATCACAGGAATGCCGCCGGCCACTGCTGCTTCAAATTTCAGCGGTGCATTTTTCGCCTCCGCCAACGCGCCAAGTTCGGCACCGTGGTGCGCGATCATTGCCTTGTTGGCGGTGACAAGCGCGCGCCCGACGCCCAGGGTTTCACGCGCCAAAGTCAGGGCGGGACCATCTGAACCGCCCACCAGTTCGACAACAACGTCGACATCGCCAGCCGTTGCCAGTTCACCCATGTCGTCAACCCAGCGATAAGCTGAAAGATCGACGCCACGATCTTTTGAACGCTCGCGCGCGGTGACAGCGGTGATTTCAATTGGGCGGCCGGCGCGGCGCGCAATCAAGGCGCGGTTTTCTTCGACTAACTGGATCACGCCGGTTCCGACAGTGCCGAGCCCAGCCAATCCGATACGAAGCGCCTTAACCATAATTCCCCAAAAAGTCGACTTGATGCCGCAGCGCCTAGGGCAAATAGCGTCACTTGACCAGCCTTAGCTTGCCCCAAAATGCGACCAACCCTATAGGCGCGTGACATGACAGACCAACCCACCGTCCTCATCCTTGCCGGCAAACGCGACGGCACGCTCGATCCACTCGCTGAACGCGCCGGCGTCAGCCACAAATGCCGCGTGCCGATCAACGGCAAACCGCTGCTCGAATGGGTGGTAGAGGCAGTCGGCCCGGCCTTCCCCGATGCAAAGGTCCTGATTTCGATCCATGATCCCGAAGTGATCGCTGATCTGCCGTCAGTTGTAGCGTTGAAAGCAGCAGGTCGGTTGACGCTGTGCGCGGCACAAGCGGGAATCGTCGAAAGTGTCGAACATGCAATCGAGCAGGCGGGCGGCGAAAGTGCGTTTCCGCTTCTGATCACCACGGCCGACAATGTCCTCGCTGAGAGCGACTATCTGCGCGATGTGCATCAGGCGGCACTGGCAGGCGATGGCGATGCTGTAGTCGTTCTTTCAACGCGCGAAGCAATTCGTGCGGCCCACCCGGATGGCCAGCGCCGATTTTATGAATTTAGCGATGCAGCGATTTCGAACTGCAATGTCTTCTGGCTGCGCAGCCCCAAGGCGCTTCGTGCGACTGAGGCATTTCGCGAAGGCGGCCAGTTTGCAAAGAACCGCGCACGCATTGCCAAGGCGTTCGGGATCATCAACCTACTGCGCTTCCGGCTCGGCTGGTGGACGCTGGAAAGCGCCTTCAAGGCGATCTCGCGCCGCTTTGGCGTCAAGGTGACACCGCATATCACCACCAATGGTGCGTTCGCGATCGATGTCGACAATGAACGTACCTATGGCGTTGCAGAGTTATTGCTAAAGGCCCGAAAGG
>JAJTFR010000041.1:0-19520 GCA_021298455.1 Sphingomonadales bacterium
CGCCAAGAAGTCCGGTAAGGGTCAGGGCCGCACCTGCCCATTGCCATGGACCAGCCATTTATAGGTCGTCAGTCCTTCGAGCGCGACCGGGCCGCGCGCGTGAAGGCGGCCAGTGGCAATGCCAATTTCCGCGCCGAGGCCGAATTCGCCGCCATCGGCAAATTGGGTAGATGCATTGTGCATCACAATCGCACTGTCGACACCCGCCAGAAACGCCTTTGCGGCGGCATCATCGGCGGTGATGATCGATTCGGTGTGCTGCGATCCATAATGGGCGATATGGTCGATGGCATCATCGACGCCCGACACCATCTTGGCCGACACGATCGGCTCCAAATATTCGGTGCCCCAATCTTCTTCGTCGGCAGCAACGGTGCGCGGATCGATTTCCATCAGCATATCGTCAGCACGCACTTCACAGCCAGCATCGATCAACGCGCCAATCAATCCGGCGGGATCAGGATAATCCTGATCGATCAGCAAGGTTTCAGTGGAGCCGCAAATCCCCGTCCGCCGCATCTTGGCATTGACGACAATCGCCTCTGCCATCGCAGGGTCGGCCTTTGCATGGACATAAGTGTGGCAGATACCGTCAAGATGGGCGAGCACGGGAACGCGCGCTTCTTCCTGCACGCGGGCGACGAGTGACTTTCCACCGCGCGGGATCACCATGTCAATCTGTCCTTGTGCGGCCAGCAGTGCGCCAACTGCTGCACGGTCCTGCGTCGGGACAAGCTGCACGGCATCGGCAGGCAGCCCGGCAGACACCACACCCTTTATCATGGCGGCATGGATTGCGCGGTTGCTGTGCACCGCCTCGCTTCCGCCACGCAGGATCACCGCATTGCCCGCGCGCAAACCCAGCGCTGCGGCATCGGCGGTTACGTTGGGGCGACTTTCATAAATGATCGCCAATACGCCAACCGGCACCCGCACCCGTTCCATGACAAGGCCATTGGGCCGTTCGGTGCGATCGATGATCTGACCAACCGGATCGGCCAGATGCGCGACCTGTTCAACCGCTGCGGCAATCGATTCGAGCCTCGCCGGATCCAGTTTCAGTCGGTCGAGCATCGCGGCAGACAGGCCATGTTCTGCGCCGGCGGCCATATCCGTTGCATTGGCGGCCAATATCTCTGCAGAGGCCGCCCGCAAGGCTGCGGCAGCCGCAATAAGCGCCTGCGCCTTTTGATCGTCGCTGACCGCGGCGATGGTGCGCGCGGCGGCGCGGGCGCGGGTCGTAAGATCGGAAACAATCTGCTGGATAGTGTCGGTCATCTACCCCGTCCCTAACCACCGCGGGGACAAAGCGAAAGTGGCGAGTCCGGCGCGCTTGCAGCAATTGATGCGCGCCCCTTGGTGATTCGCATTAATTACTTGAGATTACATCATTTTTAACAAATTTACATTTGAATCGGTCTGTCCCCCCACTGCCAAATCCGCTGAAATTTCCGCGTCTGCAAACGGTTCGCCGCACGACTCGCCCGACTCGGCACGAGTCGACGCCGCATGATTCGTCAGCGGCAAATTGACCTGTTAAGCGGCCGCCACAAGAAATAAACGGGGTGGGTCGTGTCACTAAAGGCCAGTATGTCCGGTTGGAAAAACCGGGTGGCCGGATGGTTCGTTGATCGCGAATTTTTCATGCGGTCAAACGGTCAGGTCCGGTTTCTGAAAATCTCTGCCCGATTGCAACGGCGGGTTGCTGGCACGGCTGCGGCTGTCGTCGGCCTGTGGCTGGTTGTGACCCTCGGCATGATGATCAATCAGATCAGCCTTTCATCCGAGCGCATGATGCTCAGCGCGCAACAGGAACGGGTTGAAACCGATCAGGAGCGGATCGAGAAATATCGCGGCGACATGGATGCCGTTGCCAAGGATCTGCAGGCCCGGCAGGAATTGACCGAGCGCGCCTTTGAAGAACATTTCGGTGATATGCCGACCGAGCAGGCAGCGCCCGAAGCCAGCGGTGCCGCAGCCGAAACCGCGAAAAAGATCGGCCTTGCCGTTCCCGGCGCCGCACGGCTTGCCGAAATCGAAGCCCGGCAGATCGCCTTTGTCGAACGGATGACCAAGATTGCGATCACCCGTTCGCAAAAGGCGGAAAGCGCGATTCGCCAGTTTGGCCTCAACCCCGATCAACTCGCCCGTGAAGCGAAGGACGGCATGGGCGGCCCGTTCATTCCCTTTTTCAGCAGTAAGAAAAAACAAGTCCGTGACCCCCGCTTTACGCGCATGTTGAATGCGCTTGCGCGGATGGAAGCGATGGAAATGGCATTGGCGGGAATTCCCACCAGCATGCCGGCAGCGATCGGGCTGATGTCGAGCGGCTTCGGCTATCGCGCCGATCCCTTTACCGGCGCGGGCGCAATGCACGCCGGGCTGGATTTCAAAGGCCCGGTCGGTACGCCTATCCTTGCAGCCGCCGACGGCAAGATCACATCCGCCGGTTGGCACGGCGGCTATGGCAAGACCATCGAGATTACACATGCCAACGGTCTGGTGACGCGCTATGCGCATCTTTCCGGTTTCACTGTGTCCATCGGGCAAGAGGTGAGGCGGGGGGTGCAAATCGGCCGCATGGGTTCAACCGGCCGTTCGACCGGTTCGCATCTGCATTTTGAAGTGCGCATCAATGGTGCCGCAATCAACCCGAAGAAGTTCCTGGAGGCAAATCCCGATGTTCTCGAAATCCAAGCCGTCGCCGGAAACCGGCCCACAGGCGTCACCGCCACAGGGACGCAATAATATGCGCGGTTCGGGACACACATTTTCGGTGATCGCATCGGATGTTGAAATCACCGGCAATCTGTCGGCCAAGGTCGACCTGCATATTGATGGCAAGATCCATGGCGATGTTACCTGCGGTTCGATCGTACAGGGCGAAGGCAGCGTGATCGTCGGTAAGATTGTCGCCGAAACGGCGCGGCTTTCGGGCAGGGTTGATGGCTCGATCGAGGCAGGCGATCTTGTAATAGAGTCCAGCGCCCGCATTTCCGGCGATGTTCTTTACCAGAGCCTGTCGATCGCACCGGGTGGTCAGGTTGAAGGCAAGTTCAAGCATCGCGGCAGCCAGCAGCCCAATATCGCAAAGGCGACGGTCGATATCAGCCGCAACGATCCACTGATCCTCGGCGCTGACGCCCGGGTTTAAGCAGGGGCGCATCGCCCATAGGCAGGGGCGCAGCTGAAGAGCATTCCTTCAGCTTTGCGGCCTTTTGTGATTATTCCGGTGCGGCACTCTGGGCGAGCGCAAAAGCCCCCATCAGCCCGGCATTATCCCCAAGGCCCGGGGCCGATATCATCGTCGATGCATCGCTGCGGAAATAGCCGCCTCCCAGTTTCACGGCTTTTTCGCGAACACGATCGATCAGGCCCGGCGTCGCCATTACGCCGCCGCCCAAAATCAGCTTTCCGGGTTCGAAAATCGCCTGCATGCTGACAACCAGCTGAGCGATGTACCAACTGATGATATCATGCGCAGGGTGATCGGGCGGCAGATCGGATAGCGTCTTGCCCCAGCGATCGAAAATGGCAGGCCCGGCCGTCAGCCCTTCGACGCAGTCGCCATGAAAGGGGCATTTGCCGGCATAGTCCAGATCGTCGGGGTGGCGCGGTAGACGAAAATGGCCCATTTCGGGATGCCCTTTGCCGCGCAGCGTGCGCCCGTTGATCACGGCCCCTCCGCCAACGCCGGTGCCGATGGTGAAGTAAAGAACGACCTGCTCGCCCTTGCCCGCGCCCCATGTCGCCTCTGCCAGCGCCGCGCCATTGACGTCGGTATCGACGATCACCGGGCAGGCGAAACGACGTCGCAACGGCCCGGCCAGATCAGCGCCCGTCCAGCCGGGTTTTGCAGTCTTCAATATATGGCCCCATTGCGGTGATGCGGGGTCAAGCTCGACCGGGCCGAATGTGGCCAGCCCGATAGCGGAATAAGCTCCGCGCGCGCCGAACCATTCAAGCATCGCGCCAATGGTTTCATCGGGCATCAACGTGGGGATGCGCGTCCGGTCGAGGATGGTGCCATTGGCGTCGGCCACGCCGAGGACGAATTTTGTGCCGCCTGCTTCGATCAGGCCGTATCTGGGCTCATTCATGGCGCGACGATGTGCGCGCTATCGCCTGAAACTGCAATCCGAAAATCCGGACAGGATGGGCCAAATGATGTGTATCACCTGACCCAGCGGGAGCGTTCCAGCCCAGTCATCGGACGGAGGAATTCTAGGCCCACCAGATTGAGGAACTGCCATTTAACGACACCGCAAATCGGGCGATGGTCGTTGCAGGCCAGCTGGATGCGCTCACCAAGATCCAGATGCAGCGCCAAGCCGATGATTGCGCCCTTGCGGTTGAAATGGACCAGTTTTGCATCAGCCAGTATGGACTGGTAGCGCGCCGATATATCCGCGCCCAGTTCCATGATCTTCTGCACCTTCTTGCCGGTGCTTGCCCCCGTCATGGTGGCGAGGACATTATTATCGAAATAGGTCCATTCTGCGACGTTGACCGTGTAGGATGCGTCATCCTGCGCGATGATATCGCCGCTCACGATGCTCTGGTCATGAAGGAAGATATCGACATTGCTGCCATTGCCAAAAAGGCCGGCTGCGGCCGGGATATGGTCTTCCATACGGTCCGGCGTCAGGGTATCAAAACATTCGACATGGTGAACGTCGCTTCGGGTTTTCGAAATACGAATTGTTGGTCGCGGTTCCTGCCGGCCCTTGATCGCGGTGAAGCGGTGGAGGACGTTCGACAATAACGATGTAAGCGGATTCGCACCGTTGGCACCGGTGATCTGATCCGGCTGATCGAATGTGTAGCTTTTCATATCATCATTCCATAACCATGCGGTAACGCAGCAAAAATTGGCCGATGTCGGTGGGTGAAAGATCGCCGTCTGTGCGAACCTTGAAGCGCAAATGGGTCACGCGGCTGTCGACGCCGTCAATGCCCGGAGTCGGAACATAATCGAAGGTTCGGCCACCATTGTCAGAGAATTCGACGCAGTCAGCAGACGAAGCCAATGTCTCAATGCTGCAACCGTCGCGGCCACCACCGCTTTGATTGACAAATTCAAACGCAGCGCCGGGTGCTGCATCCGGCATTCCGACAATCAGCATCAGCTGCGGCGGAACCGGGCTGGTGATTGCAAAGATATTGTTTGCCGTTGTCGCACGGGCGACGTTCGAAACCGCCAGTTCATATTCAATCACCGCGCCCGGCAAGGCTTTGGGGCGAAGCGATCCGAGCGGGTCGGCAATGACGCGACTGGTGAGCCGGATCTGGGGAGCAAGCGCGGGCGCCGATTGCGCGAAGGCGTCATACGGCAGCTGGCTTAGCAGCAGGGCGATGATCGCCGAAGTGAAGGTGGCGCTTTTCATTCGAAAGTCACCAGCAAACAGCGCTGGTCGGTGCCGATGTCGGCACAGGTGCGAACGATCTGGCCTTGGCGCGGAGCGTTGCGCATCTGGGGGTGTACCGCCGTTGCGGCAGACGGAACGCGCTGAAACGATACCTTTGCCATCTCGATGACCTCGACCGTGGCGACGATAGGCGTGGCGCGGTTATGGCGTGGCGGCTCTTCAGCGGCTGAGGCAAGCTGCGGATGCATTATCGCACAAAGTGCCAATGTGCATGTAGAGAGAGAGGCGGCGATCCGCATCTTAGTCTATCAGGATGACCAGGTGAGCAGTTCGGAAATCGACAATTTCCGGACGAAGATCACGCCAATCTGGGTGCTCGTTTGCCACGCGACGCGGGCAGTGATGGGCGCCCGGTCCCAACCGCGAATTTGAATCTCGTTAAGCGGCGGCAGCGGCTGTTCTGTTTCGATCTTGGCCCCGCCAACCGACAGGTCGACCAGACTGGCCTTATAGGTGCCGCACTTGGCATGCAGCGTTACGGCAACACCGATCGATACGCGCGGGCGCCTTTTGGGCTGCAGTGCGCCATCCTGTTCAGCTTGGCGGATGCGGGCGATGGGATCACAACCATCGACAAACTGCATCGCGAAGGAATTGATCATGCGTTCGGTGATGATGCCGCGCAATGCGCCAGTATCGTCAAAATCAATCTCGACCGATTCACCGATTAGGAGCGGCAGATAGGCATCGAAGCGTGCGAAGTTTTTTGACAATTGCCGGACAACGATCATCGCCTCGTTTCCGTTCAGCAGGCTTTTCAGCCGCGCAATTTTGAGAAGACGGATCGGCTCGCCATTGCCATTTTCCTCTGCGTCGCGCGATGCGCGATCAGGGTTTGCTGGGGTTGTTGAAGCGAAGCTTTCGGGGTAGGCGGCCATCGGTTCATCCTGCCGATCTGTCTAAGGTCAGGTTGCAAGAGACCTGATCAACGCGCCGTCGTGACGTCGGAGCAGGGCGCGCGAAATCGCGCGCATACTTGCGCCTTTAAGCCGGACGTTTCGAAATCAGGTCGGTAAAGCTATTTTCTGCGTCGGCGCCGCAGGGCATATTGTAGCGCCGACGCAGAAAAGGAAACGAGTGGGGTCCGCCTAACCCGACCAAGGACCAGTTATGTCGAGCAAATAAGGCAGCCCGTTTCCATGTCCAAATAACTACCCAGCTTTAATGCCGAAAAGCAGTGTTACACCGTTAAATATATGTGTAACACCATATGTTGCGGTCATTTGGGAAATATTGATCAATATATAGATTGCAGCGAAAGATTTGCTAATGCCCGTTAACTTATGTAACGGCATGAAACGAAGCGCCAGCGGTATCAGGCGGCGGACAAAACGGCTTTCTCACGCAATAGGTTGAGAATTCGGGCCCGATTGGCTTTGGAGAAAACAGCCTTTTGCAACAGTTCATCCGGAGTCGCGCCCGGCCGCCGCTGCAGTTTCACAAAAGCAGCCCAGCTTTGACGGCGCAATGCTGTCGCATCGCACAAAAGGCTTTCCGAATCGGCCGAAACAGAGGTGGACCGGCGAGGGCTGACCGAACCTAAAATGTCGGAGCGACCTGACTTCAACGCAAGATTGACAATCGCAAGGCCGAGCGACGACTGGCCGTCAACGCGAGACGCCAGAGCCCGTTCCACCAATTCCGGGCCGCCGGGAAAAGCGCATTCTTCAGCAAAGCTTGCCAGATAGACGGTTGCCGTCCGATCGTAGGGATTATGACGCAACGCCTCTTCGGCATGGTAGTTGCCGGCTGCGCACGAATTCTGGATATAATTCATCCACGCCAGCGCAAAATGCCCCGATGCTTCGTCAGGATAGGTTTCGATCGCACGCTCAGCCAGATCTTCGCCATTCGCTATCGCCAAGGTCTGGCTATTAAAATAACCCTCCTGGATCGACCGCATCGCAGCGGAACTCAATCGAACCGCTTCCAGTTGTGGATTGCCGAGCGGCTGATCGAGGCATTGCTTTACGTTTTCTGTCGAGACGAAAGTCTTGCCGGCAATGACCGCCTGTGCCGCAACAAGGCAGCGATAGCCGCTATATTTTTGAGTGTTACCCGACGCCAGTTCGCGCCGACCAATCACGCCCAGCGGAGTAGTGATCTGGACCAATGCCTGGTGCAACTGGGGCTGGATCGGCTTGCTATCATCGATCGGATAGCTTTCAGACCAGATGATGCGGCCGTCAGATTTGTCGATCATTTCCATCAACAATTGCCGGCCATCACCGCCCAATCGCGTGAGATTCGCGTCTAATCGATAATCCGCGCGCGCACTGCCGCTATCATTGCCTTCGACGCTGCCCAACGTGTCGACGGCCCAGCTTTGGGCGATGCCATTCTCCAGCGCATGTTCGATTTCGCCTGCGATTTCGCGCGAAAGCGGATCGGCGCCAGTAGAAATATCGCTGATGCGCAGCACGGGCGCATGCACGCCTTGCAATACGCCATCGCCCTTGCCGAATTTCGGGACAAAAAGCACCGCAGCGACCAACGCCGCTGCCGCAGCGCCGCCCCACAATACTGCCTGAGGGAGCTTGAACCTGTTCCTGCCCGCCACCACCGATGGTGCGGCCTTGGCAACAGCAACCGGATCCACCTCAACCGCAGACGAACCAAGGCGGCGGCGTGCATTGCGAACGACGATATCGGGATAGGCGATGGCAAATTTTGCCAAGCGAACGCGGTAACTGCCCGGCAGAATATAGATGCACAACTCACCAACCGGTTCGTAACGTGCGTAAAAGGATGACAGGAAATTGCGCAGGCGCATCACCTGCACGCGGGGATAACTGTCAGCCTGCGCGTCAAAATCAGCTGCGCGACCAAGGCCATCAACTGCAACGGTATAGCTTTTCAGCGTTTCACCTTCGCCCCTCAGCGTGGCCCCGACAAGATAGGCCAGCAATTGTGAAAGCTTGGGCGACTTGCGAAACATGCTGCTCGCCAGCAGATACTCCATTTCGCGCCGCAAGGCAGCGTCGAAGCTCCGATCATCGGATAGATCATGCATGTTCATTAACTGCCTGATGTTTTTGAAACTGGCATCGACAAGATGCGCCCAACAGGCACAAGCCAGAAGGGTTCAAAAGGCCAAAAATTCAGTTTCATCCCAACCGTTTTGTGCAACTATAACCATCCAACAAGCCGAAAACCAAAAAAATTCGACTTATGTTCCGACGCGATTTGGCATTAACCAAGTAAGTGGCCGCACATGCAGCTAATTAACTTGGCGCGATGACGGTTTGACCACCCTGTTATCGTTGGCAATGCTGGCTATCCCCTTTTGCCATGCATTCTGTTTCCGCCCGAAATCGAGCGGCGAGGAGAAACGCCCCGGTCAATCCTGCTTTTGCAAGATCGCACCGGGGCCCTCGGAACTCCCCTGAAAAGCGGAGCGTTGATGCGACCCGAGGCTCCTCTCCTCTCCCGAGAAGCCTAGGTCTAACCCGACCATCATAAAGCGCACATATAATCGCTGCAGCATTGCGAGTGATTTCATCCGATTTGGATGGAAACTGCGTAAGTCGCGCCTAGCGGTGCTGCATTTTCCAGCCGGTTTCGAGATATTGCTTCATCATCGCACTGGCTTCGGGTTCAAGTTCGAGCATCTTGCGCCGCTTATCGGTCGGATCGGTCCAGCGCCGGACAAGCCCTGCCTCAACCAAGCTGTTCACATGCCGCAGCGCAGTACTGAAGGGGACCAAAGTTGTGGCGCAAACGCTGGATGCCGCAACGGGCTCGCCGCGGAAACTGGCGGCCGCAAGATCAAGCAATATATCCCATGACGGGCCCGAAAACAGCTCCGGATCAAAGAAGCGCGCCCGATTCTGCTGATATTTCAGTAGCTTCTGGACAAATGTGCTCAATTCCTCAGGTGTCGGTTCCGAATCAGCATTCGCGACATCCATGGCGTCCGCGTCATGAGCGGTAAGCGCACGCTCTGCCTCAAAACCGGCAAGCTGGAACTTGAACGTCATGCTGGCAAGGTTGGCAGATGCGCGCCGCAACGCCCCGGCGAGTGCATCAGTTGACACCGGTTTGGATAGAAAATCCATCGCACGGTAACGCATCGCAAGCGTCGCCGCCTCTAGGCTGGGAATGCCGGTAACAACCAGGGCGACGATCGGCCGCTTTGGCATGAACCGCAGCGCAAGTTCCTCAAGAAAAGTGTGGCCGTCCATGCCTGGCATGCGCAGATCGGTGATGACGATCCCGATATCTGGATTGTCGGCAATCATTTTCAGCGCCGACATGGCATCCGTCGCACAAGCGACATCATAACCGAGATTAGTCAGCGCCTCTTGGCTTTCGTCCAGGCAGTATGCGTCATCATCCACCAGCAGGACAGACGCCGCTTTTTCAACTGTGGTCAAAACACGCTCCAATCGAACTCGTGACACCGACCTTATCCGCACTCAACGCAGAGCGCAATGCGCAGTAAAATACGGTAACGCGTTGCAGGATGCCGGCAACAGGAATCGCCCGCCCTGCCCTGGCGGCAAAACGAACCCGCAATGCCAGCTTATTGTCTGAAGGCCTTTTCCAACTGGTCAAGAATGGGCTTTAGCAAATAGCTCATAAATGCACGCGCGCCCGTCGTGATATAGGCTTCAACGGGCATGCCATTTGTCAATTGCGCGCCGGCAACCGACCGTAAATGCCCCTTTTCGCCGGCCACACGGACGCGATAATAAGGCTGGCCGGTGCGTGGATCTTCGGTCCGCTCAGGCGAAATGAAGGTCACCTTGCCCAGCACTTCGGGCGATTGTGCGGCCTGCAGCGCGGAGAAGCGCAGGCGCACCTCTTGCCCCAAGCGCACCTGATCGATGTCGGCGGGGCTGACGCGCACTTCGGCGACAAGATTGTCATTGGCAGGCACAATTCGCAGCAACGGCTGCCCGGCGGGGATCGCGCTGCCCGGTGTTACAAAGCTGATCGCATCGACAAAGCCATCTTGAGGGGCACGGATAGTCGCCTTTTCCAGGGCATATTCGGCGTCAACCGATCGCAACTTACCCTCGGTCAGCGTATTGACCACATCGTTCAGTTCCTGGCCTGCCGAAGTGCGCAGCGACTGCCGGTACATATTCATTTCGCGCGACGTTTCGGCGATACGCGCTTCGGCTTGGCGGATGCTGGCTTCCAGCGTCGAAATCTCTCCGCGGAGCGATACGTCCGAACGTTCAATCTCGTTGAGCCGGTTGATCGTCACCAGTTCCTGCGCATAAAGCTCGCGCAGGCCACGCAATTCAGGGGCGAGCAGTGCCTGTTGCTTGCGCAGCGCGCCAATGCGCGAGCGATAGCCGGTAATTTCCGCCTGCAACTGCGTTTGCCGCGCCGAAAGCATGGCAATCTGCGCGCTTTTTTCTGCGCGCCGCGCTTCGAACAATTGCTGTTCGCGCGCAATCGCGGTCTGCACTTCGGGATTGCTGCCGGTCCCCCCGAATGTGGCCTGCGGGCGGCCGGCGAGCTCGGCTTCAAGCCGTTCGCGGCGCGCCGACAAGGCGGATACGCTTTCGGTCGACGCCGCAACCGAGGCCTGGGTGACGTCCGTATCGAGCTGCATCAGCACCTCGCCCCGGCGGACCATCTGGCCTTCATGCACCCGGATGTCGGCCAAGATACCGCCTGTCTGGTGCGAGACAGATTTCGTCTGGCTGGTAACCGACAGATTACCCGCCGCGATCACCGCGCCTGATACCTTGATGACAGTCGACAGCGCGATGAGCGCGCCAATCGTTATGACGACGCTGGCATAAGCCAGTCGCTGCCGCTTTTTCGCCTTACCGGGGACCACGGCTGTGGCGGCGGCAAAGGCGGACATATTGGGTTCGATCATGGAAGATATCCGGTGTTAGGATGAGGCATGGAAAGATCAGGCAGCGGTTGCATGTGCTGGGGCATGCACTGGGGCTTCCGCAGTCGGGGGTGCCGCAGGTGCCGCCGCTCCGGTCGGAGCCATAGGTTGAACATTATTGCGTTCGGCAAGCGCGCGCAGCACCTCTTCTTGCGGGCCGAACTGCCGCACCTTACCTTCGGCCAAATACAGAATGTGCGAAGCGAAACGCAGCACCGACTGGCGATGGGTGACGATAACCGCAGTTGATCCGATTTTCTTGAGGTTGATCAGCGCCAAACCAAGGGCGGCTTCGCCCGCCGGATCGAGATTGCTGTTCGGTTCATCAAGAACGACAAAGCAAGGATCCTTGTAAAGCGCGCGCGCAAGCCCAATCCGCTGGCGCTGACCGCCCGACAAGTTGCGCCCATCTTCCCCGACCTCGGTTTCATAACCGTCGGGAAGATGCAGAACCAGGTCATGTACGCCGGCAAGTTCGGCTGCGCGGGTGATCGCTTCCGACGATGCGTCGGGATCAAAACGGGCGATATTCTGCGCAACGGTTCCGTCCATCAGCTCAACCGATTGCGGCAAATAGCCGATATGTTGGCCCAAAACGTCTGCATCCCATTGTTCGAGTGCCGCGCCGTCGAGACGGACCGTGCCTTGCAGGCTAGGCCAGGCGCCGACAAGGGCGCGAGCAAGGGTGGATTTACCGGCGGCGCTGGGGCCGATCACGCCGACAATCGATCCACTAGGGCAGGAGAAGCTGACCGAATCGAGCGTTGGCAGTTCCTTGCCCGGAGGGGCAACGCACAGCCCTTCAACGTCCAGCGCGCCCTTGGGACGCGGCAGCAAAGTGCGCGCAGGCGGAAGGCCATAGCGGTTGATCGCTTCATTCAGCCGCTTCCAGCTGAAACGGGCCATGGAAAATGCGCGCCATTGGCCAATTGCCTGATCGATCGGCGCCAGTGCACGGCCGGCTAGGATCGAGCTGGCAAAAATCACACCAGCAGAAACCTGACCATTGATCACCAGCAAGGCGCCGACCGTCAGCAATACCGACTGGATGAACATCCGCATCGTGCGGCTGATTGTCGACACAAGGATAGTCGTGTCGTTGACCGCGGACTGCCGCGTCGCCAGCCGGCCGTTCAGTTCGAGGAACATACGCGCAAAGCGCGAGCGCATGCCCAGCGACTGGACGGTTTCCGCATTGCGCCTTTTGCGCTCGATCAAGCGGCTGCGCGACTGTGTCATTTCGCCGATTGCACCGATCGAATTCTGGTTGATCCGTTCAGATACAAAGGTCAGCGCGACCAGAACCAGCGCTCCGCCCAGCGCGGCAACACCGAGCCAGATGTGCAGCATCGACAGAATGGCGATAAAGAAGATGATCCAGGGCAAATCCATCAGCGCGCCCGGGCCAGGGCCGGCAATGAAGGAGCGGATCTGTTCCAGATCGCGAAGCGGGCTGTTGCCTGCATCGTCGCGCGATCCGCGCACGGCCAGTTCATGCGCCGAATGCAGCGCAAACGGACTGACATCGTCTTCCAATTGGACGGCAACGTCGGACAGCATCCGGCCGCGCAACACCTCAAAATAGGCCTGAGCCACATAGATAAAGGCGCTGATCCCAAACAGACCGAAAAGCGTCTGAAGGCTTTGCGACGGCAATGCGCGATCATAGACCATCATCATGTAGATTGAGCCATTAAGCACAAAGACGTTGATCACGGCCGACAGCAGGAAAATCGCAATCAGCGCGCTGCGTGAACGGCGAAGCAGGAATTTAATCTTATCATCCGAAGCCGGCAGAGTGGCTTTGGCGAGGGGTTGGTCGTTCATTTTCACTTTCCTGCCTTCCGGCTTTTCTGTTCAATCCACTGCAAATCGCCAAGGGTCGCGACCCGCCGCACGATGCAGCTTTGACCCTGCACGCGCAGATCGCTGCACGCGGTTTCGGCTTGGCTGAAATCGGCAAAAGCGCCGATTGCGAGGCGGTAGACTGTTTTTGGTGCGTCAGGCGCTAGGGCGACCATCGGTGCGCCGTCGGGAATGATACCCCCGATCACGGCCTGCAATTGGTCCCAATGGGCGCGCGCCGCAGCAGCACTTTCGTGCGCGGCAAGCTGGACAACCCAATGGGTCGACGGAAATGGTGACCATTTTTCCTCCGCTGACTTTGCGACCCGCACTTCGGCAGGTCGCAAAGCCGCTGTGGCAGCGGGTGATGCTGGCAACGGAGGCTCAGAAACGGCGGATGAAACGGGTGAGGATGGCATCGCCATCATGGGCGGCTGCAACCGCACCGGCGCAAGATCCGCGTCGGGCACCAAATTTTGCGATGGCGCATCTGGGCCCATTGCGGCAGCTGATCCATTCGGCGAAGAAAATTCGCGAATGGTCGGCAATTCAGCCGCTGCCGATCCGCCAATGCCGAAGTTACGCGCCTGCGCGCGGCCCATCGTCATCAACAACGAAAAGGCGGCGAGATAGGAATCCCGCTCAGCATTGGCGAGTTGGACCTGCGCGTTGCGCAATTCCTGTTCGGCGTTGAGAATATCGAGAATCGTGCGCGAGCCGACATCGCTTTCGGATCGAACACCGCTCAGCGCCTGTTGCGTTGCCGTGACGGCCTGACCGCTGGCAACAACCACTTCCTTCGCAGCACGCCAGTTGGCGAAATCGCTGCGGGCACGGGCAACGAGAACGCGCTCAATCCCCTGCGCTTCCTGAAGCGCCTGCATCTCGCGTGCAGTTGCCTGACTAACCCGGGCGGGCACCTGACCGCCACGAAACAGCGACATGTTCATCGTGACGCCAACCGTCGCGCCAAAACGGCTGTCATCGGGAATGGTCGGCTGCAACTGACGGTCGGAATAACGGCCATTAAGCACTGCGGACACTTTTGGCAGGGCCTCTGCACGCGCGGCTTTGACCTCATAGCGTTGCGATTCGAGCTTTGATCGCGCCGAGATAAGCTGGGGATTTTCCTCCAATGCGGTGGCAGCGGCCATTTCCGCATTGGCCGGCAGATCCTGCAGCGGTGGCAATGGCGCAAGCCGGACAACCTCCAACCCTGTCAACCGGCGAAACTCTTCAATAGAACCCTTAAGCTGCGCTTCTGCCGTTTCCAGCTCGCCCCGCGCGATTGCGGCACGCGATTCGGCCTGGGCGACATCGGTGCGCGTCAGGTCGCGCGCCCGGAACCGCGCCCGCGTTGCATTCAGGGTTGTGGTCAGGCTGCGCAGATTGTTGCGCGTCAAATCGACAATGTGCTGATCCCGGATGACATCAGCATAGGCCGTAACCACGGCGCCAAACACACCCATTTCCGCCGCGGCAATGCCAAAAGACGACGCATCCGAACGTGATCGCGCCGCACGCACGCCGTTGCGCACCGCACCGCCCTGAAACAGCGGCATGCTGACCTCACCGGAAACATCGAGCCGGCCCCTGTTAGTGGTCGAGCCGGAAAGGGTTTCGCTTAATCCAACGGTGGTGCCCACTGTCGGCAGGCCGCCCGCTTTCGAAATGGTAATGCCGGCGCGGTCGGCATCATTCTGCGCCCGCGCACTCGCGATTTCTTCACTCCGGTCATAGGCATGCTGCAAGGCCTCTGGCAGGCTTTGCGCGGCTACAGGCTCGGCCGCAAATATCATCGCAATCGATAGATAACCCGCCGTTATCAGTAGCTTATGTCTTCCCCGAAGCATCAGGGTGTCTAAGGTTAAGAGGCGATTTTCCATGCCATCGCTATCGGCCCGCCACATTAAGAAGGCGTAAAGGGTTCAGCCTTTGTTCCGTTCGTTTCGCAGCCGTTATGGCGACGTTTATTGCCGATTTGACTGCATGTTCTGGCCGCGCATCGGGAAGGAAGGCCCCGCACATAAGCGAAAAGGCCCGGGACGATAAACGCTCCGGGCCCCTCCTGTTCTTACCAGATGATGGCGGTTTTACATCATCGGGCCGAACATGTCTTGTTGTACCGGTACCAACAGGTCAGCCGGCAGATTGAGCAGGCTTTCATAGTTGGCAGGGCCGAAGGTATCGTCTTCAACGGCGACCATGTCGACGACGGCCGGTGATGCTTCTTCCACCGCCGCAATGGCATCGGTGATCATCGGGCTGTCATTGTCTTCCCATGCAAGCATGAAGTCATCGATATCCAGATCGCGTTCGTCATTAAGCGTCATCGTCTGGCCGGCAATGCTGACCTTCAGATCCGAACCGTCGCGGGTGATGGATACCATGTCCTCGAAGTTGCTTTCGGTGATCCCCATTCCGTTGAGATCAATCATGTCCTCACCAGACTTGAAGTCGGTGATAACGTCCTGATCGCCAAAGGCGAAGATATCACTTCCGCGGCCACCGCTGAGGATATCGGCACCCTCACCGCCATCGAGATAGTCCATGCCGCGGCTACCGAAGAGACGGTCATTGCCTTCGCCACCGTAGAGCATGTCCGCACCACGTCCGCCGTTCATCACGTCGTCGCCGTACATGCCATGCAACGCGTCGTTACCGCCGAAGCCGAACAAGTCGTTACCGTCATCATCGCCGATCAGCACGTCTGCAAGGCGCGAACCCCGCATATTGACATCACCCAGCGGCGAAGGTGTCGGTTCGAGGGCGAGATCGGCAGGAATGCCGTCGTCGACCACGACCGGGGTATCGTTGCCCTGGCCCGGGTTCACCGGAGCCGGAACATCGATCACCGGGGTCTGGACAGGTGCATCAACCACCGGAGCAGCAGGTGCATCAACCACAGGCGTCGGAGCCGGAGCATCTGCCACCGGAGCAGCAGGAGCGTCTACCACCGGAGCCGGGGCAGGAACGTCCACCACCGGAGCAGGGGCATCCACGACCGGAGCCGGAGCGGCAGGGGCATCGACCACAGGGGCCGGTGCGTCTGCAACTGGATCAACCGGAGCCGGAACAACAGGTGTCGGCGGAGCGATCACAGTGTTGCGGTTCGGATCGGTTGCGGCATCGGAGCCAGGGACCGGTGCGTCAACCACAGGAGCCGGTGCGGGTTCCTCAGCAGGTGCTGCCGGTGCGTCAACCACAGGAGCCGGTGCAGGTTCCTCAGCAGGTGCGGCAGGCGCATCAACTACAGGAGCCGGAGCATCGACCACAGGTGCCGGTGCGGGTTCCTCAGCCGGTGCGGCAGGCGCATCAACCACAGGAGCCGGAGCATCGACCACAGGTGCCGGAGCGGGTTCCTCAGCCGGTGCGGCAGGCGCATCAACCACAGGAGCCGGAGCATCGACCACAGGTGCCGGTGCAGGTTCCTCAGCCGGAGCGGCAGGCGCATCAACCACAGGAGCCGGAGCATCGACCACAGGTGCCGGTGCCGGTGCATCCGCAGCAGGTGCTGCCGGAGCGTCGACTACAGGTGCTGGTGCCGGTGCAACAGGGTCAGCCAGGACAAGGCTCGCTGCCTCTATCGCTGCCGGAGTAGCGTTAGCGACCATCATCGACTGACCGTCGATGGTAATCCGCGAGCCACCACGAACCGTTTCGATCAAGACCTTTTCAGCGAAGTTACCCGCCGTGACACCCATCTCACGCAGATCGATCACGTCGCCAGCCATGAAGTCAGCGATCGTGTCGCCATTTCCAAAGGCAAAGGCATCGATACCCGTTCCGCCGATCAGTTCGTCGTCGCCGAGACCGCCGTCGAGATAGTCGTTACCCGAACCACCCGACAGAGTGTCATCGCCATCGCCGCCAACAAGCGAGTCGTTGCCCGATCCACCCGAGAGGCGATCGTCGCCGAGGCCGCCATCGAGATAGTCATAACCCGAACCACCAGTGATGCTATCGTCGCCGGCATCGCCTGCCAGATAGTCATCGCTGCTGCTGCCGGTGAGGACCATGTCGGCGATCAATACTGCCGGCTCAACTGCCATAGCTACTGCCTCGATTGCGACAGGGGCCGGTGCGTCCACTGCGACAGGGGCATCAACCTGGGTCACATGTGCAGCAACCGGAGCCGCCGCAGCTGTATCGAGGTTCACAATGTCCTGCGGACGAAGCGCACCGACGATGGTGTCCTGACCGCCGTTCGAGGTGAAGACAATACGGTGCGCCGATTGGAGCGCCGAAATGTCGACCACGTCGTTACCGGTGTTACCATCGATGGTGATCGTGTTGAAGTTAAGGCTGGTCTGGTTGAAGTCACCGACGACACTGATTGTGTCGCCCGACGCGGCTCCACCATTGGCCCCACCCGGCGAGGTGACCCGCAGGGTGCTGACAATGATTTCCTCGATATTGTCCAGTTCGGTCATGACGTTGCCATTGCGAGTGATGACGATTTCAGTGTTGGCGTTCAGCGTAAGGCCGGCAATCGCCTCCTGTGCAGCTGCACGGGTATAGATTACGAAGGTTTCTGCCGTCGTCGTATCGCTGGTAACGATGAAGGTGTCTTCACCCGTACCGCCGTCAGCAAAGTCACGACCGCCAGTGGCACTTGCCTGGGTGATCGTATCCACACCGGTACCGGCATAAATTACGTCATTGCCCGCACCACCATTGATCGAGTCATTTCCGCCCTGAGCAAAGATCACCTCGCTGCCTGCACCGCCATTGACGGTGTTGGCCGCAGCCGTGCCATTTGCAATGGTGTGGTTGGCACCATTGAAGCGCAGCGTTTCAATCCCGGTCAAGGTGTCAACACCTTCTGCACCCGTATTGTCGGTGACAGTGATCGTCGTGCCGTTCGAGTTGAGCGTGAAGTTCTGGCTCGACCCGGCATAGACTGCCGCATCCGTGCCAGCACCACCGATGATCGTATCATTGCCTGCACCGCCGGTGATGGCGTCGTTACCCGACTGACCATCCAAGCGGTCGCTACCGCCACGGCCGTCCATCGTGTCATTGCCGCCAAGACCAAGGTTGGACTGTGCACCCAATGCAATGTCATCGCCTTGGGTACCGGTGAAGGTCGTCAAGGTGGAGGTAGCGCCGGTGAAGTTGTCACCAACCTCAGCTGTCGCAGTCGAGTTCAGCGTTTCAACCGTGCCGAAGCCGTCGGTGAAGCTTGCAGCAACACGCAGGATGCTTCCGACCTGGGCCTGAGCAGGCGTAAAGCTTGCTGCAGTCGCACCGTTAATGTTGGTCCAGGTCGTTCCATTGTCAGCCGATTGCTGCCACTGGTAGGAAAATGTCCCGAGGCCATTAATGTCAGCGATGCTGCTGGTATCAATGGTCAGCGTTTGAGTTTCCGTCGGCGTCAGATCGTTGATTACCGGCGCACCTGTTGCAGCCGCGGGCCCTTGGCTGATGGCCGAGGTGGCGGGCGAGTAGAGCGTTTCCACCGTCCCCGTGGTGACATCGGTAAAGGTCGACTTGACCCGCAGCGATGCACCAACCTGTGCGTGCGACGTTGTATAGCTCGTGTCGGTAGCCCCAGCGATATCGGTCCAGCTTGCACCGTTATCGGTCGAGATCTGCCACTGATGCGACAGCGGTCCGACGCCATTGGCATCGGCAATAGATGCCGTGTCAATGGTCAGAACCTGGGTCGAATAAGGCGTGGTGTCGTCGATGATCGCCGAACCGGTTGCCGCTTCGGGCAGATCAGCCACGGCTACAGAGGCAGCCGATACCAGCTGTTCCTGCGTACCCAGACCGTCGGTCCAGGACACTTGAACACGCAGCTGACCGCTCACCTGTGCCTGTGTCGGCGTGAAGCCTGCCACTGATAGGCCGGATCGATCACGCCATTGGGGTCGATGATGCCCGAAATATCGGCTGTCATCACTTCGCCTTCTATCGGCGTGCTGTCGAGGATCACCGGTGCTCCGCGTGCGGCAACAGGGCCGTATATCAGGCCGGCGGTCGCTTCCGAGTAAACCGTCTCAACCGTTGCAGTGGTCAAATCGGTAAAGGTCGTCTTCACCCGCAACTGGGCACCGAGCTGCGCATCCGAAGCCACATAGCTGTCGCCATTGGCGCCGTCGATATCGGCCCAGCTTGCACCGGCGTCGGTCGAAATCTGCCACTGATGCGACAGCGGTCCGACGCCATTGGCATCGGCGATCGACGCCGTGTCAATGGTCAACACTTCACCCGAGAAAGGTGTCATGTCGCTGATGACAGCCGCGCCGGTTGCCGCTTCGGGCATGTCAGCCACGGCTACAGAGGCAGCCGATACCAGCTGTTCCTGCGTACCCAGACCGTCGGTCCAGGACACTTGAACACGCAGCTGACCGCTCACCTGTGCCTGTGTCGGCGTGAAG
>JAJTFR010000041.1:19528-26521 GCA_021298455.1 Sphingomonadales bacterium
GGTCGATGATGCCCGAAATATCGGCCGTCATCACTTCGCCTTCCATCGGCGTGCTGTCGAGGATCACCGGCGCACCGCGTGCGGCAACAGGGCCCTGGATCAGACCGGCTGTCGCTTCCGAGTAAAGCGTTTCGACCGTTGCAGTGGTGACGTCCGTAAAGGTCGTCATCACCCGCAACTGGGCACCGAGCTGCGTATCTGCAGGCACATAGCTATCGCCATTGGCACCGGCAATGTCAGTCCAGCTTACACCATTATCGGTCGAAATCTGCCACTGATGCGACAGCGGTCCAACGCCATTGGCATCGGCGATCGACGCCGTGTCAATCGTCAGAACCTGACCCGAATAGGGGGTCATGTCGCTGATGATTGCCGCACCGGTTGCCGCTTCTGCAAAGTCTGCAACCATTGCGGTTGGGGCCGAGTTCAGATTTTCAAAGGTACCGGTCAGGTCGAACCAGGCAACATTGACGCGCAACTGGCCACCAACCTCATCCTGGCCGGGGGTGAAGGTCGCGTCAACGGCCCCCACAATATCCGTCCAGCTAGCACCGCCATCAAATGAAACCTGCCACTGATAGGTGGGGTTGATGATGGTGTTGAGTTCTACGATCGTCGATAGATCAACGCTCAACACCTCACGCTCGGTCGGGGTGATATTACTTATGGTCGGTTCACCAGTTGCGGCAACTGGGACAATGGCATTGATGTCATAAGTCACTGTGCCGCCAAGGCCGTCTGCAAAGGTTAGCTTCTCGATGTTGAACAGGCGGTCACTGCCATCGTCGAACACATTGTCCGCAGGCACATGGGTTACCGTTGTCGAACCGTCAGCATTGCGAACAAATGTATAGTCGCTCAACTGACCGCGATAGACTGCTGTATCCAAATCGCCCGCCACGCCGCCGTCGAGGACTTCGCGAACGATCGACAATTGGCCGGGGTTGATCGTGCGATCGAGCATCAACTGATCGAGCTTACGGCCACCATAGAGCAAAGTGCCCTGCAGATCCCAGACCTGGCTGGTCATATGTTCTGCCGTGGCAATCGAAACGCCATTGGCATCGTTGATCGAGATGCGGACATTCAGCCAACGGTCGCCATCGATGATGTCATCGCCAGCCATGCCTTCGATCCGGTCGTTACCGCCACCGCCAAGGATGATGTCGTGCGGCTGGTTGACAATGTCGGTTGCAACGCCATCAAGATTGCGCACCAGATCAGCCTGGTTGAACACAACCACCTCATGCTGCTCACCGCTTGCCGCAGTGATTGTTTCACGGCCAAGATGGCTTACCAGATCGGCCAGTCCGTCGATGCGGGCAACGCCTTCCGCCGTCAGTGCATTCGAATAGGACAGGAACGATGTAGCTGCATCAAACACGATCGCGGCGTCAGGCAGACCGGTTCCGTCTTCGCGGCCGCTCAGCATGTCATCCAGTTTCCAGCCTGAAAGACCTTCGACATTGTCGAAACGGTCAGCAAGCGCTTCGTCTGCAACGTTTGTGAAAATCGGCACGCCGAGGTCCGAAACGGCGCCGACCGGATTGTCTTTGTTGATCGCCCAGTCAAACCCGGACATGCCTTCGCTGCGCTGCTGGCCAAGGCCCTGGATCATGATATCGTCGCCGGATTCGCCCATGTAAACGCTATCGTTGCGGCGGCCGTTGAGGACGTCATGGCCGATGATACGGCTGTCCAAGAACAGTTCCGCATTATCGCCAGCCATATCGTCAAGACCGTCGCCGCCTTCGAGCCAGTCATCGCCCTCATTGCCGAGGACTATGCTTGCGTCATTGCCGCCCACGACAAAGTCATTGTCTTCGCCTGACCTGATGTTCTTAATGTCGCGGCCGCCAAGGATGAAATCCTGGCCGCTGCCGCCGAAGATCAGGTCAAGGCCTTCACCGGCGCTGATCACGTCATTGCCTTCTTCGCCGTTCAAGACGTCGCCTGCTCCAACGGGAACGCCGCCGTCGGTGATGACATCGTCGCCATAACCGCCAGAGATGTGATCGACGCCCTGACCACCTTCGAGATTGTCATCGCCTTTGCCACCCCACAGGGTGTCATCGCCTTCGCCGCCGATCAGCGTGTCATTGCCGACGGTTCCGCCGAGCACGACATGGTCGACGCCATTGTAACGGAGATAGTCATCGGTGCCATCGCCATTGGTATCCTTGCGCATGACCATCGGGCTAATCGCCTGCAGGATCATATTGTCATGAACCGGATCAGCCATACCCTGAACGCTCTGATTGAGCTCCAAGATGTACGACGCGGTCAGGAACATTGAGCTGGGCAGGTGCGTACCGCCATCATTGCCCAAATCGGTGTTGCGCATGGCAAGCTTGGCCCAGCTATCACCTTCCAGCTGGGTGAGCATGTTCATGCCCTGCGACCGGCTGAGATAATAGAAGCGGTCGCCTGCCTGCAGATTTTCCATCTGCACTTCGAAGACGAAGTTGAACGTGGTGCCCAACAGGCCACCAAAGGCCATTTTCTTTTCGGCGAGGCCGCCAATCCAGAAATCGATAGCGTTCAGGCCGCTATTCGCTGCATTCCATGTGCCTGTGCTGGTCAGGTACTCGATGCGGTCAGCCGGAGCGCCGGGTCCGCCAAGGACCAATGCAAAGGCTGCGTCACGCTTTTCTTCAACAGTGGTCGCCGCCAGGATCGTTTCGTGCTGGCCATAGGCTGCAATGAAGTTGATCACCGACGCCGGGTTCTTGATCGCCAAAGCGAAATCATACCAGCTGTCATACGGCTTCAACTGGGTATCGCCAGTCTGGGCATAGAAATCGGCGCGGACGAGGTTCAGCGAAGCCATGCCGGTTTCGCGGCCGCGGGCGATATTGAGCGTTGCAAGATCGAGCGGCAGGCCGACCAGATCGTTACGCAATGCATCGGTGACGAATTCATCGATTTCATTGCCAACCTGGCGCGTCATGCCACGGAAGATGGCGCCCGCTGCTTCCTCTACCGTTGCGCCGGCACCAGCAAAGGCCCCCGGGTTGAGGAAGGCTTCGACCAGCGTCATGCTGGTGTCGGTCTGGCCGTCAGCCGCAAGGATATCGACCGTTTCGTTCAACTGCGAATGGCCGAACCGATAAACGGCATGGGCGAATTCGGCCGTGATTGCCGGATCAATATCGACCGTGTTCGAGACAAGGAACGGATCGATATTGGGGCTGACAAGGCGTGCGAATTCTTCAAAGACCAGATGCTGATAGACCTGTTCGGTGGACCAGCGCGCGGCCTGGAAAAGGCGCTCGCCATTCCATTGCAGCGTGGTCACATCAGCCGGAATGGCATCCACTGTGACATTGAGCCATTCGTTCAAAAATTTCACATCGCCATTGGCAATGATTTCATCCTTCATCTGATCAACGCGATGATTGTGTTCGGAATGGAACACATGGTGGATCGCGGTCAGTGCGATATTTTCGTTACCACGACCATCACCGACGACATAATGCGCGTCGAGCAATTCATTGTCATATTCGCTGCGGTTGCCGCGTTCGTCGACAGGAATGGAGTTGCCCGAAATCAGATCTTCGTCGGCAATCTGGCCGGCTTTAGGATCGGCATTGTGGGCGATGTCGGCAAGGAACACATGTCCGGTGGCAAGGGCCAGGGCTGTCGAAACCGGTGCAGCCGGATTGCCTTCAACCAGATCGGCGGGCAGATTGGCGCCGGTTACGAGCTGGGGGAAGCCGTTCGCGCCGGGGATGAAATTACCATAAAGATCGGTGGCAAGCAGCGGAACGCGATGCACGTCCATATCGCTCATTTCGATGCCGAGGATGTCGCGTGCCTGCAACTTGATGTCGGCCCAGGTCGGCGGACCGCCATTGGGGGCTTCGAGCATCCAGCCAGTTGCAACAGGCTTGCCATCGACCAGCTTATATTCACGCAGGAAGACCTGGGTCGACTCATTCGAGCCATAAAGCTGATTGAGGTCGATCCAAGGGGTGGTGGTGTTGGATGCGTCACGCACGTCATCTGCGGTACCAAGGATGCCATCAGCGCCAGGGCCGTTTGTGGCACGGCTCATCACCATGAAGTTGGTGGGGCTGCCGGGGACATAAAGCGGATCATCAGGCTGCAGCGGAACGAAGACAGTGCCGCTACCACCCTTGTTGATCATGGTCAGGCCGTGATCGAAAAACTGGCCGAAAATGGTCATGAAACCATTGAGCGGCGCAGTGCTGCCCAGGTCGGTCATGATGTTCGGCATCACCAGATTGCCATTCTGCATTTCAACGCCAACAAGGGCGAGTGCATCCTGTGCGACCTGAACGGCAAGGTCGCGCTGCGCTCCTGCGCCAGCAGCATTGGCCAGAGCCGTTTCCTTTGCGTCGAACAATTCACCGCTTGCGGGGCTATTGGCGGCAACCCAGGCAGCGTCGGCCGTCAGGGCCGCTTTGTCGGCCGCAATGGATTCGTTGATCGCAAAGCGGGCAGTCGTTGTTACATCGACCAGTTCGGCAAATTGCGCGCCGCCAGTGATGCCGACATTGTTAAGCGCTGTGATAACCGCGATCGGGTTGGTCAGCGTCTGGTCTGCAATCAGGTTGGAAATGATACGCGGCTGGCTGTCATAAACCGAACCGGTCGTTTGCTGGTAGCTGGTGGGCGCGTTGGTGCGCGGATTGGGTTCGGCCGGGTTGAACACCGGAGCCGTCTGCCGCGGCATGCCCATGTCGGCTG
Organism: Sphingomonadales bacterium; assembly: GCA_021298455.1. Taxonomy (GTDB): domain Bacteria; phylum Pseudomonadota; class Alphaproteobacteria; order Sphingomonadales; family Sphingomonadaceae; genus Sphingorhabdus_B; species Sphingorhabdus_B rara. The sequence continues at coordinate 24,242 of JAJTFR010000041.1, forward strand.
CGCCGGCGTTCAAATTGACAAGATTATTGTCAACACCGCTCACGGTGCGCAGGCCATAAGGCGTCAGATTGTTGAGGGGGTTACCAAGATGATCGACGAGGAGACCGGTCGCGGTATGATTTTCGGCGATCTTGATCTGCTTCATGATATGGACAAGATCGTTGATGTTAACTTTCAACATGGCTTTGACTCTCACTATGACATCCGAAACCGCTCGGATGCTTCGCGTCAGGCTGTGATCGACACCGTGTTGAAATGGTCGATGGCCTGCATGGCGACAGCGAATGAAAAGCAAATTACTTGGCCGCAAATTATCATGGTTAAATTAACCAGAACATTTCAGCCACAATGCAAGCAATTCGGTGGGGTTAATATTATTCGGTTATTCATTAACCACTACAAGCCAGCAGGACTGGGACAATCATTTGTCTCCAAAACGGGTCCGATTGACGTTGCTCGATCTGACGAAATACAGTTTAAGAAAGAGGTTAACTGAATAAGAAATTTGGTTAAATGGTTAAGGTAGAACCGCTAGCGAACCGATTCGCCTGAACAGCGCCTGAGAAGCAGGCCCAGGGTCATGATGACATGCAGGGTCTTTCTCGCCGCGACGGAGAGCCGAACGACGCTATTGGTAGCAAAGGTTGAGCGTGATGTAGCCAGAAGCAGCGAAGGTCGGAGTTGATGCAACATTTTACATCGCCTACGTGCCAAAGCTTGTTTCAATTATGACGGGCAGAAGCCAGTGTCGTTAAATAGTGTTCCAGACGACGGAAACATCGCGTTGCATGAGTTGATGCAGCCGCTGAATATCATCAGGCTGTGCTGCGGAAACATCCGGGATCGTCTTGGCGCCAAGCTTGAAGAGGTCGACGCCGAGCATCTTGCGTCAAAACTGGGGCGCATCGAGGAACAGGTTGTCAGAATGAACGAATTGCTGCGGGAATTATATCGGCAAGAAACAGAGTAATTATTATTTTAACTTAACAATGTAGCAGACCAGACTGCATTATCGGGTGGGATATTCGTGTACGGGATGATTCATAAAGGCGTCCGCGCCATGGTCATCGACCAATTGGGCGACGAGGCCTGGCAAGCGACCGAACGCAAGCTCGGCATCGGCCCGACCGAAATGATCACCGGCATGGTATATGAAGACACGCTGACGTTGGAGATCATCGCAGAGGCCGCCGCGCGGCTTAACCTTCCCATGGAAGACTGCCTTTTGGAATTTGGTCGTTACTGGATCAAATTTGCTGACCAGGGATCGTTCAAACAATTTCTGAACTTTACCGGTCAGAGTCTGGAAAGCTTCATTGCGAACCTGGACCGGATGCATCTGGCGGTTGCGACCGCCATGCCCCGTGCACAACTGCCGTCTTTTGCAGTGATGGCAAGCAGCCCCGGCCGGATCGAGGTTCGTTATCGATCGGAACGCACAGGGCTTGAAAAATTCGTCATTGGCCTGTTTTATGGCTTAATGGACAGGTTCGGACAGACGGGCAGCGTTGCCCTTATTGAACAGCGGGATGATGCGTCCATTTTCGAAATCATCTATCGTGATGGAGTTGAGTGGTGACCATTTCCATCAAGAAAGAATTGTTCGATAATCTCTACCCCGCCCATATTTCTCTGGATTCCACTCTGCATCTGACCGGCTTTGGGCCCTCGATCGCGAAACATTTCCCCGACCTTGAAATCGGTTCGCAGCTGTTCGATTCCTTCGACCTCACCGGGGGAAGCCGTCCCGAATATTTCGATCTTGGAACGACGAAGAGCCTCGCCATTCACCTGACATCGAAATGTGGCGGTTATAAGCTTGCCGGCACGGCTGTGCCGCTGTCTGACGAAAGCGGCTATTTGCTGGCGGTCCGCCATGTGCCCACGGAAAAGGCCTTCAAGGAAAACAAGTTCCAGATCAGTGAATTTGCTCCCGGTGATCCAGAGGTACAAGGTGTTTTGCTGATCAACCTGCAGCGGGCGATGATCGAAGAGTCGCAGGACACCGCGCTCGAACTGTCGTTTGAACGACAGCGCGGCCTCGAACTGCTCGACAGGGTCAGCCGGATCGCCGGCTATATGGCCCATGATTTCAACAATTTCCTCTCGATCATCAAGCTGAACTGCGATCGGCTCTCGCGCGATTTCGGCAATAATGAACGGATTGAGCGGCTGGTTTCAATCATCCGCGAAACGGCGGCGCGCGGATCCAGCATCACCGGATCGCTGATGAAATTGTCGCACCAGCGCACCGATACTCAAATGCCCATGGCGGTCGAT
>JAJTFR010000042.1 GCA_021298455.1 Sphingomonadales bacterium
CCGGCGATCTGCCGTGCCTTGGGTGATACGCAAACCCAAGCGTTGGTCCATGCGGGCGGGCGTGCACTATGCTTTCCGCTCGCGCGTATTGCGCTGTCCTAATCTGCCGGGCTAGGCGCGGGGCCCGAACAGGGCGGTGCCAATCCGAATATGCGTCGCGCCAAGTTGGATGGCGGTAGCAAAATCATCGGACATGCCCATGCTGAGCTGATCAATCCCTTGCCGCGCGGCCAACTCGGCTAGCAGCGCGAAATAAGGCGCTGGTTCGACATCTGCAGGCGGCAGGCACATCAGACCGCATACCTTTATGCCCTTTTCCTTTGCGGCGGCCAGTAATGTGGGAAGTTCGGCGATTGCGCAGCCGCCTTTCTGATCCTCGGAGCCGATATTGACCTGGATGAAGCACGGAATGGAGCGCCCGCTTTTCGCCATGGCCATAGCCAAAGCCTCGAGGAGTGACATCCGGTCGAGCGAATGGATGCAGTCGAACAGCGCCACCGCCTCTTCGGCCTTGTTCGACTGCAACTGGCCGATGAGGTGCAATTCGACATCAGGATAGTCGGCCCGCAGCTCGGGCCATTTGGCGGCGGCCTCCTGCACACGGTTTTCACCGAAGATGCGATGGCCCGATTCAAGTAGCGGCCGAATCTCATCTGCACTGCGTGTCTTGGACACAGCAATCAAAGCCACATCGTTGTTTTTGCGGCCGGCAATCGCGCAGGCCTTTGCCATTTCTGCCTTTATTGCATCTAGGCGCAGGGCGGCGTTTTGGGGAGTCGCATCGGGCATGGTCGGGCGCTATAGCGGCTGCTATGCTTGCCCGCCAGCCATCGCGAAAGCCAGTCCCACGCATCTGGCTTATGACAGATCCCAGACTGGATGACCGGTTGCTCGCCGCAATCCGGAAATTGCCGCAGGGTTCAGGCGTTGTCTTTCGCCATTATGGCTTGCCAGCGGACCAAAGGCGACTGCTGTTTGCTAAGGTCCGCCATGTCTGTCGCCAGCGTGGTCACCGGCTTTTGCTTGCGGACGACGCGGCGATTGCGCGACGCTGGGGCGCCGATGGCGTGCACCGGCGCGGTCGTTCGCAGGGCGCCGCATTGCATAGCGCCCCGGTTCATGATGTGCGTGAAATTGGCGAAGCCTTGCGGACAGGCGCAACGTTGCTGTTTCTTTCACCATTGCGCGCGACGCGCAGCCATCCGGGGCAGCGCCCGCTTGGCCCGACGCGGTTTGCGATGCTGGCGCGGCTATGCCGGCCAGCGAAGGTAATCGCGCTGGGCGGGATGAACCGCGCGCATGTCGGCAAATGGTCACACAGCATCGTCCATGGCTGGGCTGCCATCGACGCATTCTAACAATCGAGGAATATCAGAAGCGGATCTTGGTTCCGACGTAAACGGCTTCGCTATCCGGCTGAGTCGGCGCAGCGGGCGTCAGACGGTCACGCTCGCTGGCGTAACGCACCCCAGCTGTCACGTCGATACGACGCGAGATTGTGAAGCTACCGCCGACATTGAAGGCATAATCGCCGGCTGCTGCGGCGCCGCGCGGATTAGGTGCGGCATTGCCAACACGGGCTACGCGAACGTCCGGATTAAACCGGCTCGGCTTGGCGTTTGATGTGCCATCGAGGCGGAAATCGCCCTTGCCGACCATTGCCGATAGACGGGGCTGTTCAACCTGCACGGCGTTAGCCGGTAGCCTGAAACCTTGCCAGCCACGAGCTGCGGTGAGCTGATAATTAGAATTGGCCAAGCGGACGGTCGAGCGGTTTCCGGCTTCGATCTGTGCCATTGCCGAGCGAATCGAAACGGCATCCGCCGAATCGGCACGGGCCGCGACGGTCATCACCTTGGGTCCGCGACCGTCAAGGCCAGCGGGCGTGAAACGAAAAGCTTCGTTGCTTGCTACAGCTTTACGTTCGATTTTGGACACGAGCCGGCTATCGACCCCTGCGGGGGTGAAGCGGCTCATCCAGTCGGACGATGTCGTTGAAACCGAGGCAAACTGTGCCGCGAATGCGGGAACGATAACAGGCGATAGCAACAAGCCCGCGCCCGCCAAAATGGCGGCGAAACGGCGTCCCGAACGGGCCGTTTTGGCTTTACCCCGTTGCATGTCGGTCTCTCTCGACTCCTATATCTTGCGAATATAGGCAGGGCTTTCCCGGACATAAAGGCTTTTATCCGTATCCGGACGATTTTTATGACAATGTTGCAAAGACTCAACAGCCGCCTTTGATTGCCATCGGTCGCATCGTTTCAAACAGGCTTTTTCGAACGCAAAATCGGTTCAGTTTCGCGAAAGCTTGCCCGCGCCAACAAAGCCGCATAGAGACAGCGGCAATCACAGCGAATTCGCGAGGGAATATCATGCGTTTTAACCGGTTCGTCCTGGTAACGGCCTCTGTTCTGGCTCTGGCTGCCTGTGGCGGCAAGGAACGTCCGAAGACCGATCTGGCTGCTAGCCAAGTGACTACGATCGGCGTGAACAGCTATTTGTGGCGCGCGTCGCTCGATGCGCTGTCCTTCATGCCGTTGGTTCAGACTGACAGTGCAGGAGGCGTGATTGTGACCGACTGGTATGTCAATCCGAACAGCCCCGGCGAACGTATGAAGCTGACGGTGTCGATCCTCGATCAGGATCTGCGTGCGGATGCCCTGCGCGTTGCCGCAAGCCGGCAGGTGTTGCAGGACGGGCAGTGGGTAGCAGCGTCGACACGCGCGGCCACCGTGCAAAAGCTTGAAGGCATCATCCTAACCAAGGCGCGCGACCTTCGTCGCAGTGCGATTGCCGACTAATCTTCATATTCCTGCGTCTTCGCGTTGAAGGCGCGAAGACAAACAGGGAAACAGCCGGTCATGGCGTCACGATTCAACCCGTTCAAGGCGGACGGGCATTGGCAGAAAATATGGGAAGAGCGGGGGGTGTTCAACGCACCGCCTGCCACCGATCCGCGCCCAAAAAGCTATATTTTGGAGATGTTCCCCTATCCGTCGGGGCGCATTCATATGGGCCATGTGCGCAACTACACCATGGGTGATGTGCTTGCGCGCTACAAGGCGATGACTGGCCATGCCGTGCTGCACCCGATGGGCTGGGACAGTTTCGGGATGCCCGCAGAAAATGCCGCCATGGAAAAGAAGGTGCATCCCGGTGCCTGGACGCGTTCCAACATCGAGGCAATGAAGAAGCAGTTGAAGCGCCTCGGTCTTGCTATTGACTGGAGCAGGGAGCTTTCGACCTGCGAGCCCGAATATTACGGCCATGAACAGGCACTGTTTCTTGATTTCTACAAGGCAGGCCTCGTCTATCGCAAAGAAAGCGAGGTCAATTGGGATCCGGTCGACATGACTGTGCTGGCCAACGAACAGGTAATCGACGGGCGCGGCTGGCGTTCAGGCACGCTGGTTGAGCGCAAGAAACTGAACCAGTGGTTCCTGAAGATCACCGATTTTGCCGAGGAATTGCTCGAAGGCCTCGATAGCCTCGACAAATGGCCTGACAAGGTGCGGCTGATGCAGGAAAACTGGATCGGCAAGTCAAAGGGTTTGCGTCTGACTTTCAACCTTGCCGGATCGCATGACGGCATTGATGTGTTCACGACGCGGCCCGACACGCTTTACGGTGCCAGCTTCGTCGCGATTGCTGCCGACCATCCGCTGGCGCAGAGCCTTTCAGAAAACGCGCCCGCACTGCAGGATTTCATCGCCGAGTGCAAAAGGGGCGGGACGACTGCAGCCGAACTTGAGACCGCCGAGAAAATGGGTTTCAACACGGGGCTTTCGGTGGAACATCCGCTTGATCCCGATTGGCATCTGCCGGTCTATGTCGCCAATTTCGTGCTGATGGATTATGGTACCGGCGCCGTCTTTGGTTGCCCGGCACATGACCAGCGCGACCTTGATTTTGCCCGTAAATATGACCTACCGGTGCGCCGCGTGGTTGCCGATGGTGATCATGCCGCCTCTGAATTTGAAGGCGATACCGCTTACACCGGGCCGGGGCAGATCGTGAATTCGCGCTGGATGGACGGGATGAGCGTCGACGAGGCGAAGGCCGCGATCATCGCCAAGGCTGAAAATGAAGGCTGGGGCGAGGGGCAGACGCAATATCGCCTGCGCGACTGGGGCGTTTCGCGCCAGCGTTACTGGGGTACGCCGATACCGATCATTCATTGCCAGTTCTGCGGCGTATTGCCGGTCCCACGCCCCCAATTGCCAGTAAAGTTACCCGATGATGTCAGCTTTGATGTTCCCGGAAATCCGCTCGACCGGCATCCAACATGGAAGCATGTCGATTGCCCCAATTGCGGCGAGCCTGCGCAGCGCGAGACTGACACGCTCGATACCTTTGCCGATTCGAGCTGGTATTTTATCCGCTTCGCCAGCCAACCCGACGATAAGCCGTTCGACAAGGCAGAGGCCGAAGCATGGCTTCCCGTCGGCCAATATATTGGCGGCATCGAACATGCGATCCTTCATCTGCTCTATGCCCGGTTCTGGACGCGCGCCTTGCAAAAGGTCGGCAAGATCGACTTGGCCGAACCGTTTGGTGCGCTGTTCACCCAAGGGATGGTGACGCATGAAACCTACAAATCGACCGAGGGCGCCTGGCTGTCGCCCGAAGATGTGAAGTTTGACGGGGACGTCGTGACAACGCTCGATGGCGCGCCGGTTACCCGCGGCCGTATTGAGAAAATGTCGAAATCGAAGAAGAATGTTGTCGATCCCGATCCGATGTTCGACCAATATGGTGCCGACGCCGTGCGCTGGTTCATGCTGTCTGACAGTCCGCCCGAGCGTGACCTTGAATGGTCCGAAAGTGGCATCGAGGGGACCTGGCGTTTCGTGAACCGCGTATGGCGGTTGATTGATGGCTTGCAGCCCGGTGAGGGTGCGGACAAGGCGCTCGACAAGAGCCTGCACCGTGCGATTGCCGGAATTGCGACCGATATCGAGGCGCTACACTTCAACAAGGCGGTGGCGAAGGTCCATGGCCTCGTCAACGATATCGAAAAGGCTCAGCCTTCCGCTTCCCGGGAACATGCGATCCGCACCTTGCCTCTGCTCGTTGCGCCGATGCTGCCGCATCTGGCCGAAGAGGCCTGGGCAGCACTGGGCCATGATGGGTTGATTGCTGGCCAGCCCTGGCCTGCACATGACACGGCGCTGCTCGTCGATGATGAAGTCACCGTTGCGGTTCAGGTGATGGGCAAGCTGCGCGATACGCTGACCGTTGCCAAGGGCACAGCGAAAGACAGCCTCGAAGCGCTTGCGCTGGGAAGCGAGAAGGTGCAGCGTGCTATGGACGGCGCAAGCCCGAAGAAGATCATCGTCGTACCCGACCGGTTGGTGAATATCGTCATATGATGCGACTGTTGCCCCTGTTCCTTGCTTCGCTGCTGCTTTCGGCATGCGGTCTCAAGCCGATGTACAGCGGCGGATCGCAGGGACAGGTTTCCGCTTTGCTGGGTTCGATCACGGTGGAGCCGGTCGAAGGAAAAAATGGCTGGCTGATGCGCAATGCGCTTAACGACCGCCTCGCGGTTGGCAGCAGCGGCAATGGTGTACGCTACCGGCTGGTGGTCAAACTTGATGACCAGATTGAAGGTTTTGGCGTGCGCGCAGACGATACCGTTACGCGTGAGCGACGCACCTTACGGGCGCGTTATCAGTTGATTGACCTCAACAATGGCGAAACCGTGCTTGATGCAACTGCTGGCTGGGATGCTGGCATCGATGTTGTCAGTTCGGAATATGCCACGATTTCTGCGGAAAATAGTGCGCTTGAAAATCTGACGCAGAAGATCGCTGAACAGATTGTCACGCGCATATCGCTTTACGCGCCGTCGGCGCGTTAGGTTCCCATATGAGCGGCAAGCTGCGTGAGCAGGATTTCATCGCCGCAGCCGGCAGCCGGCAGGATATCCGGCTGTTCCTAGTTTTCGGACAGGATGAATCGGCGATAGCCTCTATCGCTTCGGCGATGGTCGTCCGGCTGGGTGACAGTGAAGCCATCGAAATCGATAGCAGCAAGTTGCGCTCCGATCCGGCTCTGCTCGCCGATGAAGCGGCCTCGCAATCGCTTTTTGGGGGCACCCGCCACATCCGCCTTACCTTCGCGCGGGAAGAGGCGCTGGATGCAGTCGCCAACCTTCTGTCGGCCGAACATGCCGGCAACCCCGTTATTGCGACAGCTGGTGATTTGAAAAAGGGCAGCAAGCTGCGTACGCTCGTCGAAGGATCTCAGCGCGCATTAAGTTATGTCTGCTACCCGCCCAGCGAGGGTGAAGCGATTGACCAGGCGGTTGCGATGGCGTCAGGGCTTGGTCTGCGGCTTGATCGAACGCTTGCGGCTCACATCGTGCGTTATACCGGGCAGGATCGGCGGCTGGCGGCCATGGAACTGGAAAAGCTGTCGCTCTATTATGATGCGGGGCCTGACCGTATGGTGACTGTCGAGCGCGATGCGCTTGGTGCACTTGCCGCCGAAACTGCGGAGGAAGATATTGGCGCGCTCGTCAACCAGTTGATGAACGGCGACATCAAACTGCTGGGCCGCAATATTGTTGAGGCGCGGGCAGTGGGTATCGAGGGGATCCGGGTCGTGCGCGCCCTCCAGCGCCGCGTCGCCCAGCTTACCGGTCTTCGCGCCAAGGTTGAGGCGGGCGCTGATGCTGGCGCGGTCGTGCGCGGCAATAGGACGATTTTCTGGAAAGAACAGGATGTTTTCATCCGCCAGGTGCGGCAGTGGAATTCGGTCCGGCTCGCCGGCTTGAATGCGCATCTGATCGAGCTGGAAGCGCGTCTGATGGCGGCAGGCGCCGACCTGGGCGAAACGATGATCGAACAGGAAATGGTGCGCGTGGCGCGTGCCGCCGGGCGCAGCCGTTAAGCCGCTGCGCTTTTATTCATATTCGGCTGTAATCGGAATCCGTCCACGAAAATTGCCGGCCACGGCACCCTTGATAAGTAGGTCGCCGCCAAAGGCAAATTCGAGCCGCCCGGTCAGGTCCAGTCGCGGCGCAGGCGGTAAATTGGTGCGCAGGTTGACGATTTGCACCGAACCGCCGGTAATGCTGGCAAGCCGGATTGACGGCGGCATTTCAATGCGCACGGCACGCCCCGGTTCGCCCGTCACGATGGCGCTGCCGGCAAAGGCCGAACCGCCAAGGTCGATAATGTCGCCGCTGACCGAGCGTGCGCCACTATCGGGATCAATTGCAATTTGCCCGCCATTGGCGCCGGTCGCGGTTGCACGACTGAAATTGAGCGAGCTGCGAATTTCGATATCCAGCGGCCGTTCGGTGCCGCTCCCTTGCCGTCCAAACGCACCCGACGACAGGCTTTGTGCTGCTGTCGGTCCGACAGCAGCAAGGCAAAGCCCAAGTCCGAACAGCCATGAAAGACGGGGATACATGCTGTGCGTATCTGCTCGACATGGTTAAATTCTGGTGAAGGCGCGTTATCACGCCGGACTTGACCGCTCCGACGGCTGCGCCCACATTGGAATCATGGACAAGATTGAATTGAATGAAGAAGAATGGCGGCAGCGCCTTTCGCCGGTGCAATATCATGTTTTGCGTGAGGCGGGCACTGAGCGGGCGTTTAGCGGGTCTTTGAATCTGGAAAAGCGCGACGGTGAATTTCTGTGCGGCGGATGCGGTGGGTTGCTGTTCCGTTCTGCCGACAAATATGACAGCGGTTCGGGCTGGCCCAGCTTTACCGAACCTGCCAGCCCTGACGCGATAACTGAACGCCGCGATGTATCGCACGGGATGGTCCGGATTGAGGTATGCTGCGCGCGCTGCGACGGGCATTTGGGGCATGTGTTTCCCGATGGCCCAGGACCCACCGGCTTGCGCTATTGCATCAATAGTGTGTCGTTGGATTTCGAACCCGATTGATCGAAATGCCCCTGCAAGTGCAAAGACAGCGGCAAGGCTGTTTCGCGCTTGTTCGACTTGGGTCAAAAAGCTAACAGGCTGGCGATGGCAAAAGCTCGAAAAACGGGTGCACAAGGATCGCGCTTCAAACGCTGGACGATCAGTGCGCTAAAACTCGGCTCGATTGCCGCGCTTCTGGGACTAATGGTCATCACGATTTTTGTGGTGATTGCGCGCGGCGAGATCGACAGTTTCGAAAATCTGAAGGCATCGCCCAACGGGCAGATGATCCGCGTTCGCGCGGTGGACGGCACAGTGATCCAGTCGCTTGGCCCCAGTTTCGGGCGCTGGATCCCGATTGATGAAATCCCTGGCGACATGAAAGACGCGATGGTCGCTGTCGAGGACCGGCGTTACTACATGCATCCCGGAGTAGATCCCATCGGTATTGCCCGTTCGCTTTGGGTGCGGGTGCAGCGCGGCTATTGGGCGCAGGGCGGATCGACGATCACGCAGCAATTGGCGCGTAATGTTTACCTCAACAATAATCGTGAATTCGGCCGCAAGGTGCGCGAAATCATCCTTGCGATGGCGATCGAGACAAAGTTCAGCAAGGAGGAAATACTCGAACTTTATCTGAACAAGGTGTATTTCGGCGGCGGTGCCTATGGGGTAGACGCTGCGTCGCGCCTGTTCTTTGATCATGGCGCCGAGGACATCAGTCTTGCCGAGGCAACAATCATCGCAGGCCTTGTAAAGGCACCTTCGCGCTATTCGCCAACTGCCGACGCCAAGGCCGCCATCGGCCGCGCGGGTGTGGTGCTCGAAGTGATGCAGGATGCCGGCATGATCACTGCCGAGCAGGCAGCCATGGTGGAGCCTGCAAAGGTGAAGCTGGCCCCCGAACCGAGGCAGGATAGTGTCCGCTATTTCACCGACTGGGCCTTGCCGCAGTTGGATAATTTGATCGACGAGACCGAAAAGGCAATTGACGTTTGGACGACGATCGATCTGGGAATGCAGCGCGCCGCCAACACGGCGATCCAGCAGAATGTGCCGGGCGGTGCGCAAGGCGCGCTCGTCTCAATCGACCGTGACGGTGCAGTGCGGGCGATGGTTGGCGGCACCGATTATGCAAGCAGCAATTATAACCGGGCGGTCACTGCGGTGCGCCAGCCTGGGTCGGCATGGAAATTGTTCGTCTATCTGGCCGCGCTTGAGGCCGGCTATCGCCCCGAAGACAAGGTTGTCGACGAGCCGGTGACGATTGGCGGATGGACTCCGCGCAACAGCGGCGGCAGTTTTGCCGGCGAAATCACCTTGCGCACCGCCTTTGCCTACTCGAAAAACACTGTCGCCGCGACCTTGGGTGAGGAGATCGGCACCAGCAGCATTGCGAGCATGGCACGCCGTTTTGGCATTACCACACCAATCAGCACGACGCCGTCGATGGTGCTCGGCACATCTGACGTTCGCGTGATTGATATGACCCGCGCCTTTGCCGCGGTTTCGGCGCGCGGGCGCAGTGTCACGCCCTATGCGATCACCAAAGTGACCACGATCGATGGCGACGTGATCTATCGCCACAAGCCACCCCGCGAAGTGCAATTGGTCGAGGAATATGTGGCAGGCGCGATGACTGACTTGATGCAGAGTGCGGTGGCGACGGGCACGGGCCGTGCGGCTGCAATCGGCCGTCCGGTTGCGGGCAAGACCGGCACCACCAGCAGCAATAAGGATGGCTGGTTCCTCGGTTTTTCCTCGGGTCTAACTACCGGCGTCTGGATGGGACGTGATGATGCGCGGGCGGTCGGCAATTTGCAGGGGGGGACAGCACCTGCGCGCGCATGGTCCAATTTCATGCAGGTCGCGGTCGCGCGTCGGCCAGTGGAGCAGTTCGACACCGAAGTGACCTTCCCCGAACGGCTCGATGAAGAGGAAATATTGATCGGCGAAGATGGCGAACCGATCCTGTTTGATGAAAATGGCAATCCTATTGGCGGCGTTCCGATTGGTGATGCAGGGGGCGTGCCTTCCGAACTAACCGAACCCGAGGCTCTGGACGAGGCATGGGTCGATCGTGCTCTGGGCCGAAGCGGCGATGGAGAAGGCTCCGACGCGCCGCAGCCCCGATAATCCTTTACTTTTCCGATATCCCATTCAAATTGCAAGGAATGGACCGGGGCATAAGGCCGGCAAAAACAAGAACAGAGTCGGATCGTGACGATAAATGGGGTCGAAACAGCAGGCGGATTAGTGGGAGCGGATTCCCTTTCGTTCGGCCTTGTCGCGCCCGCCCAAATTGAGGTGGCACAATTTTCCCCGCCACCAGCGCTCGCCCCCTTCGTGACCCAGATTTATCATTTCCGGTGCGAAGAGGCCCGGATACGGGACACATTGCCGGCCGCACTCGGACATCTAATTTTCTACCTTCGCGGCTGCGGCACTTTGCGGTTCGAAGATGGCAAAACCTATGCGACGACGCCGTCGGCATTGTTCGGGCCTGGAATGGCGCATGGTGAGTTTGACCTTGAGGGGCCGTTCGAACATCTGGGCCTTGCACTGTCACCTCTGGGCTTTGTTGCACTGACCGGAAAGCATGCCTTCGACTATTCCGATCGCATGGTCGATGCGGCGAGCCTGTTCGGCCCGAACATAAACGGTCTTGCTCGCGAATTTCAGGCAGCTCGGGCAGATGGTACGATAAGCGTAAGGGAAATGGTTGAAAGGGTGGCCCACTTCCTCGGGCGCTTTGTCCGTCCCGTTCCGCCCAGTCATCTTGCCGTGATCCAGGCGGTCAGCCAGTGGCTTTCCAGCGGCTTTGATCCTGATGTCGAAGAGCTTTTCGCACACATCGACAAGTCGCGCAGCACGGCAACCCGGATCATCCGCCAATATTTTGGTGCCTCGCCCAAGCAGTTGACGCGCAAATATCGGGCGTTGCGTGCTGCGATCGTGCTGGTCGATCCAGAGGCTTCGGCGGACTTGAAGGCGATGGTTGAATCGCTGTTTTACGACCAGTCACATATGATTCGCGAAATCCGTCATTTTACCGGTCGGACCCCCGGTGCGCTCGACAGCGACGACAGCAAAATCCTTCGTATCTGGCTTTCAAAGGATAATTTGCGC
>JAJTFR010000043.1:0-14452 GCA_021298455.1 Sphingomonadales bacterium
GCGACATCCGCTATTTCGATATCAAGGGCGAGTATACCGGCCTCACCAGCCGCGCCATGACTGCGCCCGATGGTAAAATCCGCATACCGCTGAACGAAGAAGGCAAAGCGGGCGGCGGTCAGATTGAAGAATATCTGCGCGCCTATAATGGCGAAGGTATTCAACACATCGCCTTTTCCTGTGACGACTTGCCGGCGTGCTGGGACCGTCTAAAAGCGCTGGGCACACCCTTCGCGCCGCCACCGCCCAAGGCTTATTATGACATGCTCGAGGCACGCTTGCCCGGCCATGGTGAGCCAGTCGATGCCCTCCAATCACGCGGTATCTTGCTAGATGGTTCAACAGAAGATGGCGACCCGCGTCTGCTGCTTCAGATATTCTCGCAGACCATGATCGGCCCTGTTTTTTTCGAGTTCATCCAGCGCAAGAAGGATGAAGGCTTTGGCGAAGGCAATTTCACCGCCTTGTTCAAAAGCATTGAGCGCGACCAAATTGAACGCGGCGCGCTGCAAGTTAAGGAGTCAGCCGCATGACTTCGCCTGTAAAGCTGAGCCGCATTCACCACGTTGCCTACCGCTGCAAGGATGCCAAGCAAACCGCTGACTGGTACGCAGACGTTCTTGGCATGACGTTTACAACGGCTTTTGCCGAAGACCATGTGCCATCCACGGGGGAATATGACCCCTATATGCACATCTTCCTCGATTGCGGGGGTGGCAATGTCATCGCCTTTTTCGAACTGCCCAACCAGCCCGAAATGGGTAAGGACCCCAACACGCCGGCTTGGGTGCAGCATATTGCATTCGAGGTTGCGGACCTTGATGCGTTGTTGGCCGCCAAGGCACATATCGAGGCTCAAGGCATTGATGTGCTGGGCCCAACATTCCACGGTATATTCCGGTCGATCTATTTCTTTGACCCCAATGGCCACCGGCTGGAGCTTGCGTGCAACATTGGGACGCCCCAGCAATATGACGATTTGCGCAGCCTTGCTCCGATGATGCTGGAAGAATGGAATGAGACCAAGCGCGCGCCGCGCCATGCCGATTGGCTGCATAAGGAACCGCTCGCATGGTTGCACCCCGAAGCGGATCCGAAGGCGTGATTGATCATACTCACGATCCAGCTGCGGGATGTTGGGTGCCTGGAGCCAGCGAACATGCCGACTTCCCGCTGCAGAACCTTCCGTTGGGCGTGTTCTCAATGGGCTCAAACAATGCCGGCATTGCGGTTGCGATCGGCGACTGGATTGTCAATTTGAGCGCAATCGCGGTACAGTTTCCGGAGGCACTTCAAACCGCACTCGGCATGAAAACGCTCAACGCTTTGTTTGCCTTGCCCGGTGGATCTCGTCGCGACCTGCGGCATCGCCTTTTCTCCTTGTTGACCGACCACGCGCACAAATCCTTGGTAGAGCCTCATCTGTATCGTCAGTCCGATGTGCAGATGCAGCTGCCATTCCAGATCGGTGACTACACCGATTTTTATGCTGGCATCCACCATGCAAAGAATATCGGCAAGTTGTTCAGACCTGACAATCCGCTTCTGCCCAATTACAAACATGTCCCGATCGCCTATCATGGCCGCGCGTCCAGCATTCAAGTCTCGGGCGCGCAGGTCATCCGTCCCCAAGGGCAGTGTAAGCCCCCCGAAGCTGACCTGCCCGTTTTTGTTTCCTGCGAGCGGCTCGACTATGAGTTGGAGATGGGCGTCTGGATCGCCGGTGAAAGCGACCTTGGCAAACCTGTCTCAATTGCTGATGCTGCCGACCGGATTGGCGGTCTCTGCCTGCTCAACGACTGGTCCGCGCGTGATATCCAGGCTTGGGAATATCAGCCGCTCGGTCCGTTCCTATCCAAGAGCTTTCTCACCACAATATCGCCATGGGTTGTTACCTCCGAAGCGCTTGCCCCGTTCCGGATCGCGCAGCCTCCCCGCTATTCAGGTGACCCAGTTCCGTTGCCCTACCTTTGGGACGACGAAGATCAAGAAACGGGCGCATTCGCAATTACCTTAGAAGCCGAAATCAGCACAGCTGCCATGCGCAAAGCAGGCCTACCTTTGCACCGGCTGTCATCTGGCCCGCTTAGCAACATGTACTGGACTGCCGCCCAAATGGTGACGCACCACGCATCGAATGGCTGCAATCTGCGGACAGGTGATTTGCTCGGCACGGGCACAATCTCTGGCGAGCAGCGTGAATCCTATGGAAGCCTGATGGAGCTATCAGAAGGAGGGGTCCAGGCAATCGAACTGCCCAGCGGGGAGAAACGTTGCTTCTTGGAGGATGGTGACGAACTTTCCTTACGTGCAGTTGCAGCCTGCGATGGCTTTCGCTCAATCGGGTTTGGCCCATGTAAGGGCCGAGTGGAAAGCAGTCGATGAAGCCAGGCTGCACGACTACTGGCGTTCTAGCGGGGCCTATCGCGTTAGAATTGCACTATCCCTCAAAATTGCTGTCCAATCTCGAACACAAATGCCGGCATCACCGCATGAAGAGGCCGCCATTGACGTCGAAGGTCGAACCTGTAGCAGACACAGCACCTGGATCGGCAAGCAACGCAACCATCTTCGCAATATAGTCCGGTTCGCCCAGTGCCCCGACTGGCACAGACTTGACCACCGCGGCAAGTTTGTCGGCCGGGAGCAACTCACGGACCGAATCAAGATCGAGTGGTCCTGGCGAGATAGCGTTGACGGTTACACCATGCGCGGCCAGATCGCGCCCGAAGACCTTGGTCAGAGTGATGACCCCGCCCTTGGCGGCGGCGTAATGGGCGCCGGTGGCTGCGCCACCATTTTGGCCCGCAAGCGATGCAATGTTGATGATCCGACCATAGCCGGCATCGCGCATCCGCCGTCCAGCTGCCTGGCAACCTATGAAGGTACCTTTTAGCGCAACGGCAGTGACGGCGTCAAACTCCTCCGGAGAGATATCGAACAATGGTGTGGTGCGTGTAAGTGCCGCATTGTTGACGAGTACGCCAATGCCACCCCAGCGTTCACTAATCTGGTCAAGCACCCGCTCAAAGTCGGACGGCTTTGTGACATCAAGCTTGCAGAACATCAGTTCTGGGTTGGCCAGCCTTTGCGCGGCAGCATCCAGCGTCGACACATCGACGTCACTCATCGCGACCCGGAAGCCTTCGGCGAGCAATCTGCTACAGATGACGCTGCCTAGCCCGCCTGTACCCCCGGTAACGAGGACTGCATTATGGTGTGCGGGAATGGTCATAGCAGGAAGGTGATCCCTGCAAGTGCGTCGCCGCCGTTAAGCAGCCGCACTACTTTCTCAACTATACGAAAGCTCTCACCCTCTGGCCGCAGCGCCCATTCGACATTGGCAGCATAGGTGCGATGGCGATTGAACTTATACTCGATCAACTGCTGCGCACTGCGTACCAACAAATCACCCCGATCGTTCTGCCCGAGCAACCGGAAGCGCGAAACGCTGCGTAATGTGCGGCCGGCATGCGCAGCCGACATCGATTCCCCGCTGGTCAGCCGGCGCACTCGCATGTCGCGCATCGCGGCATCGTCATACGCATAGTTGAGCATGTCTTCGTAATTAGTCTCGTCTGGATTGACCGGAACGACATATTTGCCATCGGGCACCCATAGGGCCAACCATGCCGCATAATCGCGACTGTCGAGCAGATCGGCTTCGAGGGCAATAAACTCGGCAGCAAGCGCGACGTCGGGGGTAGCAGAAAGCGTGCTCATGCGGTCATCATCCTCTTCCACATCTGATAGGCCGCACGCATTCCGGTTTCGGCAGTCACGTCGCCTGCATTGCTTTCGGTCTTGTCCTCGCCGCGATTGAGCATGATCCAGACAGCATCTTCGCCTGCCTGCGAGCCCCGTTGGACCCTTTCCCACGCCTCGGCATCATCGGGGGTGCCAAAGCCCATCGGTCCCTGAAAATGCTCATGCAGTCGCAGTCGTGCGCGGTTGGCCGCAGCTGGACCACCATCCATGCCAATCGCAATATGTCGGATCTCGGTCTCGTCGACTGACAAGGGTCGAAGTACCCGGAAAAAAGCCATCGAACAGGCGAGGTTCGGAAACAGATTGACGTTAAACCCTGATCCGGTGACAGCGCGGACTATCCGGCGTACCTCGTCCTCACTATGCTCTTCGCGCAATTCTTCGGCCAGTTCAGCGAAACGTTCGGGGATAGGTTCGTCAAGATTTTTGTCCAGATCGATTAGCTCTGGGATCATCACCATTACAGAATGGCCATTGCCCAAATCCTCGACATAGCCGCCCGCATCCATGAACGAGAAAAGCTCGCTTGTGTCGCCATCTAGGCTTGAGAGGAAGCTCTTGTGCACGATCGGAAAGTGGTAAGCGTCGGTAGTATTTTCGAGCTGGATCTTCCAGTTGCCAGGAAAGGTAAACTTGTGCTCGCCCATCACCTTCACAGGATAACCACCGCCTTGCTTGAGGAACAGATCAATCCAAGGTCGAGCGCGACCAAGAAACTCTTCCAGTGGCGGCGCGTCTTCGTTAAACGTCGCAAATATAAGACCGCGGTAGCTTTCGACCCGAAGATTGACCAATGTGTAGTCGCTTTTGTCAAAATCTTTATAGCCCTTCGGCATGGGCAACCCCTTCAGGCTTCCGTCAGTGCCATAGGTCCAAGCGTGATATGGGCAGACAAAACCTGGCGCATTACCCTTCTTTGCTTCGCAGATCGTCGCTCCGCGGTGGCGGCAACGGTTCAGCATGACGCGCACGACGCCCGACTTGTCACGATTGACGATCACCGGTTGACGCCCCACAAAAGTGGTGATCCAGTCATTCTTGTTCGGCAGCTCGCTGTCATGTGCCACCCACACCCATGTGGTGTTGAAGATGCGTTCAATCTCGGCCTCGAAGATTGCGGGGTCCGTATAAAGCGAAGTGTGAACGCGATCTTCGCACACCAATTCTGCATAGTTGCCGGTCATGCTAGGGTTTCCGTCTGATTGGATTGGGGTACCGGAATATCGGCCACGTCGCTCCAACGTTCGACGCGGCGCGAAAACAGGTTGAGTGTACGGAAATGGCTGATCTGCCATGTGCCACTGTCATTCCGACAGTGGATGGTGAGGTGGGCACTGCGTAGGTCTGCACGCCCGTCGGTATAGTCGCTGGTCTGCAGCATCATCCATTCACCTGTCGCCCCCGACCCGCTCACAGATATATTCTCTGCCGTCAGAAAGTGAGCTGTCATGGCGAAATGCGGTACGGGCAAACAATAGCTGCGGATCATCGCAACAATGGCGTCACGCCCGTTGTAGCGCCCGAAGGCCTTGGCGTAACGTCCTTTTCCTTCCCAAATGGAATCGGCAGTGAAGAGTTCGCCCAGCTCGTTGAAGGGAGTATTCGGCCCGAGGTCATCGCAGATCCGAAAATAACGTGTAATGAGCTGGCGCACGGCCCTCTCGTTTTCCAACGCTTCGACGCGCGCAAGGAGCGGTATGTCAATCATTCAGGCATCACCAATTCCCGGCCAAGCCGCGCTTCTACCCGCATGTATTTCCATAGGCGATATTCGCCCACTTCGGTGGTGCGGAAAAGGTTGCAGACTTCGACTGCTTTTTCACGGCCGTCGACATCGGCGAGGATGTAGAAGGTCCAAGGCCAGCCATTAGGCGAGGTTCCAACCATGGTTTCATCATCATCCATCGTGCCAATTACTTCGACGCCATCCATCTCGCGGATCGTCCGGATCATTTTTCCCGTAGCCTTGAGCACAGTCATGATTTCGGCCGAAGGCAGGTCAAAAAAGCCTTGCAGCACCGCACCGCAGAACAATGTGCGGATTTTCTTGGTTTCGATCATATTCTCGTTCCCCTCATGGATAGCCCGGCGGCGTGCCCAGCCCAAGCAGCGCTGCACCGCCCGATTGCCAGGTACCGTCGTTCAAAAAAGCATGCTGCGCCACGACGAGCGCGTCCATCAACAAGCGTGAAAGCGGGTGCGAGGTAAAGATTCCGGTCGTCCCTGACATTTCGAACGCCCGCCGTGTCACATCGGCCCCAGTCTTTGCGATATGAGTCGAGGCCAGCCTCAGCCGTGCGGTATCGATTTTTTTGATCTCCGCACCGCTTGCCGCCAGATCCCATACGCGATCGGTTTCTTCGAAGAACCAGGCACGCGCTGAACAGAGCTGGGCTTCCATCTGGGCCAGCGCAATCTGCACACTGGGCCGTTCGGCCATGGTCGGCGCCCCGGTGATTGATTGTTTGGTCCCCATCTTGATGAGTTCGTCAATGGCCTCACGGGCTACACCTATACCAACAATCGCCAATACCTGCGCGGCCATCGCCATCGAAGGATAACGATAGGCTGCCGTATCGATCGACGGTGCCGCGCCGCGCACCAGCGTGTAATGCTCAGGAACAAAGACATCATCAACGACGAGATCGTGGCTGCCCGTGGCAAACATACCAATGACGTCCCAATTTTCCTCGATACGAACCTGTTTGCGTGGCATCACCGCCATTCTGGGCAAGCCGCCGCCTTCTCCATCTGTCTTGATGCCAACCCCGATCAACGAAGCACACATTGAGCCGGAACCAAAACCCCAGCGCCCCTTGACACGGTACCCGCCTTTTTCCGCATTCGCGGTTTGAGGGGGAAATACCGCACCCGCAAACACCACATCGGGGCTCGCGCGATAAACCTCTGCCAAAGTATCAGCAGGCAAAGACGACAGATATTTGGTCGCGAAGCCGAAGCTCGCCACCCAGCCTGCCGATCCGTCCGCTGCCGAAATAGCTTCGATCAGCCGCAGGAATGTGGATGCATCCATCCC
This sequence comes from Sphingomonadales bacterium, assembly GCA_021298455.1. GTDB lineage: Bacteria > Pseudomonadota > Alphaproteobacteria > Sphingomonadales > Sphingomonadaceae > Sphingorhabdus_B > Sphingorhabdus_B rara. Next base: position 6,806 of record JAJTFR010000043.1, read on the forward strand.
GCTCCCACCAAATTGTTCGGGCACAAACGCCCGATACAATCCCAGCGACTGAAACTGCGCGACCAGATCCTGCGGAATATGCCCCAGCTTGTGCAGTTCGGCGCGTCGTTCGCGAATTTCGGCCAGCATCGGCTCCATCGCAAATGGCTCAGCTAGTTTAGAGTGGGCAGCCTTCATCACGCCTCTCCTTTGGTAAAAATCGGTACTTGCCGGGCAAGTGCGCAGAGCTTCTCATCCTCTCCGCGACGACCTACCAACTGCAACGAAACAGGGCGACCATCGACTTCGCCCACTGGAAGCGCAATCGCCGGGTGCCCTGATAGGTTGAACGGGCGGCAAGCCAATGTAATGGGCTTGGGTGCAGCAGAACTTGCCACCTCCAGCAGCGAAGGAACTGCATGGGTCATAGCCGGAAGCGCAATGCCATCAAAACGATCGAGCAGCCTGTCAACCACTGCCGCAAACTCCTTGCGGACCGCCTCGGCTTCGGCGACTTGCGTGTCGATGATCCCAGCAGACATCAGCAGCCGATCATGCACGTCGCGGCCAACCAACCCTGTTTCGGTCAAATGACCGCAGGCATTCCAGGTTTCGCGGCCAATCACTGTTAATCCGGCGTCGGACGCCTCATTGAATCCGGGAAGATCCGCGTCGACAAGCGTAAAACAGGCGGCGGCCTGATCCCGGACATGGGCCAATATTGCGGTTTCGCCATCGAGTGGAAACCAGGCCACCTTAGCGTCTGCCTTGCCTGCCACAGTCGATTGCCAATCCGGCGCAAGGATTGCCATCGCCTTTTCAATTGTCTCCACGTTGCGCGCCAATGGGCCAACGCAGTCGAGACTGCTGACCGCCGGATGTGCCCCCAAGCGGCTGACGCGTCCAAATGTAGGCTTGAACCCGACAATGGCGCAGCATGTCGCTGGCACTCGGATCGAGCCGCCAGTGTCAGTACCTATGGCAAAATCAACAAGCCCTTTGGCTACCGCTACGGCCGAACCGCTTGATGAGCCGCCCGGCAACAGTGCGGGATAGTTGGGATTTGTAGGCGTTCCGGTCCAGCTATTGATTCCGGTCACACCATAAGCAAGTTCGTGCATATTGGCCCGACCGGCGATTGCGTAGCCAGCATTCCGCAGCCGCGTCACGACCTCAGCGTCTGAATTAGCGGGGGCTGCCCCCACAAGCGCTCGCGATCCGCTTGTCGTGACTTCGCCAGCTATGTCGAAGCAATCCTTGATGGCAACGCTTGGCGCACCGCCAAACGACTCGAAGCGACCCACAAAAATGCCCGTGTGGCTGGGATCAATAACGGATTCAGGCGAAAAGTTCATTTCATCTGCATAGACTGTTCACGCCAAGCTCAATTGTTCAATCTTGGCTAGTGCCTATGCGCTGTCAATTTTTGGGCTCTAGTGGCGTTCCCACTTTTTGAGACCGAGCAAAAGGAAAACGGCGACCAGATAAGGGGTCGCCATTGCTGCGAAGAGTTGTCCCGTCGTCCAGCCCATTGTGAGGAGTGTACCTGCCAGCCATGGGCCGACGACGGAGCCGATCCTGCCAATGCCAATTGCGAGACCGGTCGCACTCGCCCTTATCCGAGCCGGAAAAAGACCTGGAATTATGGTATAGATACCAATCTGTGTTGTGTTGACTGCCAGTCCCAGCAGAAATGCTGCAGTAAGCAAGATGATGGGCTCAGCGGGGAGCAAGCCGAATGCAAGCGTAAGACCGGCGGACAGCGCCGTCGAGGCCGCCACAACAGTAACTAGTGAGCGCCGGTAGGATAACCAACCAAGGGCAAAAGCTGCAAGGATTCCCCCGGATGTAAGCAGTGCGCCCGCCGAGACAGCTTGCCCTTCGCCAAAACCGGTATCAACTAAAATCTTGGGCACCCAGCTGGTCAGGAAATAGAAGACCATTACGCAGGAGAAGAAACTCGCTGCGATTAACGTAAGAGGTGTTCGAACGTCCGCGAGTTCTTTCCACCCTGGCAAAACGATATTGACGTTGGATGAGGGCAGCTTTGCCTCATCCCCTACATCGCCAAGCCGAGCAAGCAACGCGGCATGTTCGGCGGCGCGGGTTGGTTTGCGCGCCAGATATGCCAAGGATTCAGGCATGCCCAGATAAACGGCAGGCACAAGCAGGCAAGTCATGATCGCACCAGCATGGAATACTGCTGTCCAGCCAAAGCGGCCGAGCAGCCAAATTGCCAGAAATCCTCCCAGCGATGCACCAATTGCAAAACCGGCTTGCATTACCGCTACGGCCGTAGCGCGGGATCGCGGTGACGCATATTCAGCGACCATCGTGTTCATACATGGCAAGATAGCACCGATCGCCAGCCCAGTCGCCACGCGCGCGCAACCCAAGGAAAAAAGGTCGCCGGATTTTCCGGCCGCGAACATGGACAGGGTCGCTACCAAAAGGCAGGACAGGATCATCGGACGCCGCCCGAAACGGTCGGCAAGTGGTGCCAAGAATATTGACCCTGCCATCATCCCTGTCAATCCAAGACTAAAAAGCACGCCCAGCCGGGTCGGAGAAAGGGCCCATAGTTTGCCAACAGCAGGCGCTGTGTAGGCCATGGCAAGGATATCAAAACCGTCGAGCATGTTGACGCAGGTACACAGCGCAATCACGCGCAGTTGGAGCGCTGACATTCCGGTGCGCTTGAGAATGTTCAGCATTGCTGGCCTGTGAAGTAGGCGCGGCAAATATCAGAAAAATCCTCTGCTTTTTCTGAAAGCTTACCATTCTGGCGCCGGACCAGCGCGAGCGCGACAGGATCATGCCTACCTTTCAAGGGCCGTATCTCTAGTCGCTTGCCATCATAGCTAATGTTGCCGGCCGGCTTTGTTACCAGCAGTGAATAACCCAACCCATTTCCCACTAGGCTTCGTACCAATTCGAACGATGCAGTCCTCATGGCGATATTCGGATCCCGACCGATAGCAGCAAAAAGCCCGTTGACATATTCCCGACTGAGTGGCTGATCGAGCAGCACAAGTGGATCGTCAACAAGGTCATGCAATGAAACCGTATCGGATCCAGCACGCGGGTCTTCCGCCGCGAACAGAGCGTAGGGCGACTGTTCCCTGAGTGCCTCGCCCTCGAGCGCATCAGGTAAATCCCGGTCGTACATAAGCCCAATCATGGCTTCACCCGTTTCGACCATATACGCAACCTGAGCCTGATCGCCTTCTAGGACATCGACCTCTAGGCCAGGATGTAGATCACGTATTTTCATTAGCAAGCGAGGCAAATGGAATGGGGCGAAGCTGGAAAGGCATGCAATGGATAAGGGTAGGTAACCGTCACTGGATTGCTGACCCCTGGCGGGAGGGAGACGGAAGGCGGCACTGTAGGCGCGGTTGGCGTATATCAAAGCCTTCCCTTTATCGGCCAGATGCACCTGCTGGACTTCGCCAAAAAACACGTGATGTTGTCCAACCAGTTGATCACGAATCAGACGACAATCAAAGCTGGCCAAAGCGCCGCTCAAGACTGGAGCACCTGTGCTTCCCTTGTCCCACTTAGCGCAAGCGAACTTCGCTTCCCCCTTGTCGCCATAACGGCCCGCAAAGGTGTCAGACACAAACGACTGATCATCGCGCAATATGTTGACCGTGAAAACACCATTTTCGATGATGTGTGCAGCCCCGGCACTGTTGTCATTGACGCAGATGAGCAATGTCGGCTTCTCGGTATCTGCCGATACCGATGACATTGCGGAGACAGTAGTACCCACTCGACCGGCAGGGCCATCGGTTGCCACCACATTGACGGTCGCGGCAACGAAGCTCATCCCGTCCAGAAAATCCTGACGAAGATCGGTCATGGGCTTTCCAGAAAACGGAGCAAGGCGTTATTGAACAGCGTGGTTTGCTCAACATTGCTAAGATGCGCTGCGTCGAGCGTTACCAGTTTCGCCCCATCAATGGCAGATGCGAGATAATTAGCATGCTCAGGTGGTGTTGCCGGATCTTGCGCCCCGGCAATAACCAGAGTGGGTACATCAATAAGGCTTGCTGTCCTGCGTAAATCCATGTCGCGGATTGCGGCGCAGCACCCGGCATATCCTTTTGGTGCCGTCGCGGCGAGCATAGCTGCGATCCGCGCGACTTCGGTTTCGCAAGTTGAGCGGAAGGTCGTCGTAAACCAACGTTAAGGGTAAGGGTCAACAGCCGCTCGGGCGCGCGGTATCCGAGCCACTGTCCGGTCATTCCACCCAGCGATACGCCAACAAAATGCGCGCGGTCGATATCAAAGGCGTCAAGTAGACCAATGACGTCGCGACCCAGCCGGTCGAGCGAATAGCCACCCTCTGGAATTGCCGAACTGCCATGCCCTCGCGGATCATAGCGCAAGATGGAGTAGCAGTCGGCGAGCGCCTCAAGCTGTGCGTCGAACAGTGCCATCGCTGTCCCCAGTGACGGCGACAGCACCACCGTCGGCGCATCTCCGCGCGGCCGATAGTCGCAAGCGATGACACAGCCGTCATCCGTAATGATGGTCCGAGTATCGCTCACGCCCGTTCCCGCACGGTCAGCTTTTCGATCCGCTTCTCATTAATCGTACTCTTGACGATCCGGTTGACGTAAATGCCGGGAACGTGGATCGCGTCTGGGTCAAATGTACCCGGCTCGACTATTTCTTCAGCCTCGACCACGGTGATCTTTCCGGCTGTCGCCATGGGTGCATTGAAGTTGCGCGCGGTCTTGCGGAACATGAGATTGCCGGCAGTGTCGGCGCGCCAAGCTTTTATGATTGATAGATCAGCGCGGAGCCAGGTTTCTCGGACATAATCCTCACCCTCGAATGCTTCGACCGGCTTTCCATCGGCCACTACGGTACCCACCCCTGTCTTGGTATAGAAAGCAGGAATTCCTGCCCCGCCCGCGCGGATGCGTTCGGCGAGCGTCCCCTGCGGGTTCAACTCCAGTTCAAGCTCACCCGAGAGATATTGTTGCTCGAAGAGCTTATTATCGCCAACGTATGAGCTAATCATTTTGGCAATTTGCCGGGTCTGGAGCAGCATCCACAGGCCAAAGCCATCGGCTCCGGCATTGTTGGAAATCACCGTCAGCCCCTTCACGCCCGAAACCTTGATCTCGGGGATCAGGCTCTCCGGATTGCCGGAAAGCCCGAACCCTCCCGACATAATTGTCATACCATCGAACAAAATGCCATCGAGTGCTGCCGCTGGCGAGGGATAAATCTTTTGCACGATGCAGCGTCAGGCTTCTGCGCGCGGACGCGCCGATAAAGCCTGATCGGTATCCGAACGAGCTTTTTGAAGTTGGAAATCGAACACAATCACAGGACTGCCGCCACTGCGATCGGGAACCGGCAACAGTCCTTCGCGTGTACCAAATGCGAAGGGCATTTTTGAACTGAAGGCGTAACGGCCATCGGCGCCGAGCTTGATCCGCCGCCGGTTGTTGAATGGGCTCTGCTCGCCAGTCGGATCGAAATGCGAATAGAACCCTTTCGAGTTGGCATGCCAGACATGCAGCACAGCATCCTTTACCGGCCCTCCATCGAGGCCGGTAATTCGGCCGGACATGGTCAGCGTTTCGGTATCATCGGGATCAGTGGTGAGGTTGACATCGTTGGTTTTTATCAGGTCGCCATCAACCAGCGGCGCACCTGCCACATAGAGTGGACCCTCTATGGTGCGAGGCGTTCCACCGCCTATTCCGGCTTCGGCATCCTTGGCATCCATATGCAGGTCGATGAAGTGCTCAATGCCGACGCCCGGTGCGATCAGGCCGAATTCGCCCGCACCTTCCTGCAGGAAAATCAGCGCCTGCCAGAATTCGCTTTCGCTTATGTCATGTTTTTCAATCGCTACCATAACCGCTTCGAGCAGATCGCGTGTAATTGCCTTGAGACGTGGATCGCCGCCCGCTTCGGTAACGCCGCTGGCGCGATCCAGCAGTGACTGGACGGTTGCTGATTTAACAATATCGGTCATAAGGACACCCCTTGGTCAGTCATCTTGGTTAATATCGGATGGGTGGCGACACAGCGCCGTGACCTTCACGGTCATGAACGGATAAAGCGGCAAGCTCATCATAATGTCGTGAAGCGCGCCGGCGCTCTCGACTTCGAATATGCTGACATTGGCGTAGCGCCCGGCAACGCGCCAAATATGCGGCCACTTGCCGGCATGTTGCAATTCCTGCGAGCGCGCCTTCTCGCGCACCTTCATGTCTTCCAACACGGCCTTGTCGATATCCCAGGGAATATTGAGGTCCATTTCTACCATAAATAGCATCGCACATTCTCCTTAATGACGCCGAAAAAGCTCAAGTTTGCCACGATCCACACGGACCCCCAGGCCCGGGCCATCGGGAACGACCAAACCGAAGTCTCGGTAGACCAGAGGTTCGGTGAGGAATTCCTCGGTCATCAGCAGCGGGCCGAACAATTCGGTATGCCAGACCAAATCAGGCAAACAGGCAAACAGATGTGCGGACGCCGCAGTCCCGATACCGCCTTCGAGCATGGTTCCACCGTACAATGCAATATTCGCTTCCCGGGCGATGACAGCCACTTCAGCCGTGGGCACAAGGCCACCTGATTGCGTAATTTTTAGCGAAAAGGCATCGCCAGCGTGTTCCTTGGCCAGCTGTCGTGCACTATCAGGGCCAGTGAGCGCCTCGTCGGCCATAATAGCAATGTCGCAGTTTGCCGTCAGCTCGGCCATGCCTTCGAAATCCGACTTAGCCAAAGGTTGTTCGATCAGCACCACACCCGCATCTTGCAGCATTGCTGCGCCCTTCGCGGCCTGGCCCCGAGACCATGCCTGATTCACGTCGACACGGACCGATGCCTTGCCTTCGAAGGCCTTTGCAATCGCACCAACATGCGCGCAGTCCGCTTCGACGTTGCGCTTGCCTATCTTCAGCTTGAAATGCCGGTGACGTCGCGCTTCAAACACGCGTTGACCTTCTTCGATATCCAGCGCAGTGTCACCGCTTGCTAGCGTCCAAGCCACTTCCAACCGGTCAACGCGGCGCCCACCCAGCAGTTCGGAAACCGGCAGACCGCGCGCCTGGCCCAATCCATCAAGCAGCGCCGTCTCAATCGCGCATTTGGCAAAGCGATTCCCGACGATATGTCCTGACAGCAGCGCCATACAAGCAGCTACGTCATCGGCGTCACAACTTTGCAGGATGGGCGCAAAATATGTTTCGATATTGACCTTGATGCTCTCCGGGCTCTCCTCACCATAAGCGAGACCGCCGATCGTGGTCGCTTCGCCTACACCAAAAATACCGTCACTTCGGCGCAGGAAAACAAGTACCACCGCTTGGCTATGCATGGTCGTCATTGCCAGGACATGCGGCCGGACCGTGGGAATATCCGCGATCACAACCTCAATTTGTTCAATTCTGACCATGTATGTCCTAGGCTCCCCGAATGGTTATGTTGCCAGAATGTCGTGAACAAGAATTATTGAATGTGCGCGATTAGCTATGCCGAACTATTGCAGCGAACAGCCAGGTCAGATGTTGGCGAGGGTGCCAAGTCCGGCATTACAGGCGAGCTCAAAAACGCGCCGGGCAGTCATGATGTCCTGCGCCGCCACGCCAAGCGATTTGTAGACCGTGATATCGGTATCGGACTGGCGCC